>NZ_BAABIZ010000004.1:0-143341 GCF_039543045.1 Bartonella jaculi | reverse complement strand
TGATCGTATTCATGATGTTGAAAAGAATGTGGCGTCGAATGGCCTAAATTGGAATAAAGATGAAGGTGCGTATGATGCGAAGCATGATGGGCAGTCAAGTAAGATTACGAATGTAGCAGCAGGTAAAGTTGAAGAAGGTTCGCAAGAAGTTGTGAATGGAGGACAGCTATGGGAGACGAACCAGAAGGTTACAGATGTTGAGAAGAAAGTAGATAGGATAGATCAAGATGTAAAAGATATTGCAACATCTGTTGCGGATGGAGCAGTTAATTATGATAAAGATGCTGATGGCAAGAAGAAGAATAGCATCACCTTAGTAGGTGGGAATGAAAGTGATCCAGTCTTGATAGACAATGTAGCTGATGGTAAAATTGAAACGGGCTCTAAGGAAGCAGTTAATGGTGGTCAGTTACATGATTATACGGATCAGCAGATGAAGATAGTTCTTGATGATGCGAAAAAGTACACGGATGAGCATATGAATGATCTAGTGAGCAATGGAGTTAATGAGTCCAAAGCTTATACGGATATGAAGTTTGAGACGTTAAATTATGCAGTTGAGGATGTTCGGAAAGAAGCCAGACAAGCGGCAGCGATTGGGTTGGCGGTATCTAATTTACGGTACTATGATATACCTGGATCTTTAAGTGTTTCATTTGGTACGGGTGTCTGGCGCAGTCAATCCGCATTTGCCATTGGTGCTGGTTATACATCTGAAAATGGAAATATTCGTTCCAATGTATCTGTCACGAGTGCAGGAGGCCATTGGGGTGTAGGCGCAGGGGTTACTTTTAGACTGAGATAAAAATGATAAAAGTGAGTATAATTATAAAAAAGCGGAATATTTTAACCAAGGTTTTGTTCACTCTTGTCTTATTAGGCAAGAGTGAGAGCTTTGCCGATGAAAATAATAATGTTTATACGGTGCATCCACCGCACTTATCTGTTCCTAGTGGGGCTCCGGGTGAGACACGTAGAGTCATTACGCAATTTGATAATTGGACTTTGATTTGCGATGAAAAGTCATCACTTAAGCAAGGCATATGTAATGTGACGCAGACCGTTCATGATCAGGAAGATAATACTATTTTTAGTTGGTCTCTTGTTTCTACGAAAAATGGCCAAGCCGTAATGCTCTTTCGGACATTACCAAATGCTGATACAAATGTCCCTATTCGAATGTTTTTGGAAGGTATTAAAAAGCCGGTTCTCATTCGTTACACGCAATGTAATGAAGCGGTTTGCTTGGCACAATCGCCTCTTGGACCAATTTTTAGTAAACAAATAGAGCAAAATAAAAAAGTGCGTATTTCCTATAAAGTGAAAGAGGGAAAGATATTTTCTTTTACTTTGCCATTTAAAGGGCTCAGTGCAGCACTTTATTCTTTACAACGATAGAGTGCGTAGATAATTTTTAGTAGGCTTATTTTTTTATAAACTATTGCGTTGTGTATTCAGATCTAATTGAAGAGTGCAACGAGTAAGAGGTCCATATCAATATGATAAGAGATGCTTTTTTCAAAAAAAAGCACATTACAAATATAAAATCATAAAATAAGCTGTCTATATAATAGAGAATCAAGTTAGATTTTCTGTAGGTCTTATAGAGCGAATTATGTTAGTCGTTAACAATAAAAAATTATTGAGAGTCGCCAATTTAAAACTCAATAAAATGATTAAAATACTGGCTTTTTGGACAGAAAATAGGTCGATTTTTCTATTTTTGTAAAAGCGTACACATTTTAGAGCAATTTTATCCAATATCAACGGGACTCAATCAAGATACTGCCGGCAGTCTTAATGATGATAGTGAATTCCTTGGAGCATAAGTTCCCCTTTTAAATAAGATCGTTTCTAAGAAGCCTTTAACAATCTTCTTTCTCGTCAATATATCTTCAATATTTTTTTACAAGAGAGCTTCTTAGAAACGTACTTAACGCGAATTATATGAAGAGAGGAGGGAGGTTATAAAAATAAATGTCCGTTTAAACGATTAATTTATAATTTTAAGTTTATAAAGAGAAGCATGCTGGTGCGGAAAATTTTTATTTTTTAAAATAATCAAAATATTCTTTAGAATCCTGAGTGATGCTATCTTAGAAAATTTTTATGATAGGAAAGAATGGTATTTTCTTTATATTGGTAGTTTGATACAGCATTTTTACTTTAGCTTTAGTAGTGAGTAGGGGATTCCTCGCATTTGTTTATTTGGAGGTAAACACTCAAGGGATAAGAAAAAATGGCTCCTTATTTATGGTCCAAAAGAGTCAAAGCGAGAAAGAGCGTATGATACCAGAGCAGAGCAATTATGCGATCACCGTGGGTGCAATAATAATCATTCTGCATTATTACCTGCGGGGACGTTTTCTATTTCTTTTGATAGAAAGAAACAACGGCGGAAAAGACATTGGAAACAGAAAAAGGTGTTTATTCAATCGGATACAGCTTGTGAATTCCTAGGTCGAGCAGTTGTAAGTGTTAAAAAAACAAAAAAACAAAAAACACTTTTTTCTCCACGGTTTTCTCAATTAAAATCCTCACCTCTCTTTATGCAGCACTTGATTTGGGAACGAATAATTGTCGTCTTCTTATCGCATCTCCTAGTAAACTAGGGTATTTTAAGGTTATTGATGCATTTTCAAGTATTGTACGGTTACGAGAAGGATTGATAAGTAACGGCTTTCTTAATACACAAGCTATGGATCGGGCGATTGAAGCGTTAAAAGTTTGTTGTTGAAAGCTAAAACAAAGACATATTAAGCGTTATCGCTTGGTTGCAACGGAAGCTTGCCGTTCAGCAGAAAATGGTAGACATTTTATTCAACGTGTTTTGGATGAAACGGGCCTTAAATTGGAAATTGTTGATCAAAAAACAGAAACGCGTTTTGCAGTTTCAGGGTGTAGCACGCTCATTGAATCGAATACCGATGCAATTGTGCTCTTTGATATTGGAGGTGGATCATCAGAAATTGTGCTCTTTGATGTTTCTCAAAAGCGTTCTTTGCGTTTAGCTGAGCAGATTATAGCTTGGACTTCTCTTCCTGTTGGTGTTGTCACACTTGCTGCACGTTTTGGAGGTAATGATATGAGTTTAGAAGATTTTGAAAAGATGAAAAACTATGTGCGGTTTTTTTAAATAATTTTTCAGATCATTATAAATTAGGGACTCTAGCTCAAGGATCAAGATTTTATCTTTTGGGAACCTCTGGAACGGTTACGACTTTAGCAGGAATGCACCTTAATTTAGAGCGTTATGATCGGAAGCAAATTGATGGTGTTTGGATGAAAGATGCAGATGTTACTCTTATGATAAAACGCTTATTATCATGGGATATAAAAAACGTGTAACGGATCCTTGCATTGGCCG
Source organism: Bartonella jaculi (assembly GCF_039543045.1). Classification (NCBI taxonomy): domain Bacteria; kingdom Pseudomonadati; phylum Pseudomonadota; class Alphaproteobacteria; order Hyphomicrobiales; family Bartonellaceae; genus Bartonella; species Bartonella jaculi. Next base: position 139,974 of record NZ_BAABIZ010000004.1, on the reverse strand, counting down.
AGAGAGAGTAGATTTAGTTTTAGCGGGCTGCGCGATTTTAGATGTTATTCGAGAAGTTTGGTCCAGTAAGCGTTTACGAGTTGCTGATCGTGGGTTGAGAGAAGGAATTTTGATAGAGCTGATGTTACGTGATGGTGTATGGTGTCATTATAGGAAGAGAAGAGATTTCAAGCGTTAGCCAGTTATCAGAATATGGAGATAATAAATAGCTATGAAAAAAACGACAAAAACACCGACTGGCGGATATGGTGGTTCAGGGTCGCATGAATTATATCAGCGTGTAAAGAAAAAAGCAGGAACTATTAAAGCCTCATCGCGGCGGTGGTTAGAGAGGCATCTAAATGATCCTTATGTCCATCAGTCGAAAGTGGATGGTTATCGTTCGCGTGCGGCCTATAAGCTAATCGAAATTAATGAGCGCTATAAGTTTCTCAAAAAAGGTCAAAAGATTATTGATCTGGGAGCCGCACCTGGTGGGTGGTGTCAGGTGGCTGGGCGTATAGTAGGGTCAAGTGACGAAAAGCCTAGCGTGGTTGGTATTGATTATTTGCATGTTGATCCATTGTCTGGGGTTGTGATGCTGGAAATGGATTTTTTGCATGCAGATGCACCGCAGAAATTAATTGAAGCTTTAGGGACAAAGCCGGATGTAGTGCTTTCTGATATGGCTGCGCCAACGACAGGTCATCGTCAGACGGATCATTTAAGAACGATTTATTTATGTGAAGTTGCTGCCGATTTTGCTCTTTCGGTTCTCAAACCTGGAGGGCATTTTCTAGCAAAGGCTTTTCAAGGTGGAGCAGAAAATACCCTTCTCACGACGTTAAAGCAGAATTTTAAAACAGTCCATCATGTTAAACCACCTGCGAGCCGAACAGAATCAGTGGAGTTATATCTTCTAGCGCTCGAATTTAAGGCAAAAACAAAAAAACCAGCAGTAATATCTTTTTTAGAAGGTTAAAATCGGCTTACTTAATTTAAACATCAGGATATTTTCAACCAGTGTTTAGTGAATTTATTTATAGTTTTTCTTTTGAAAATGATGAAAAACTGGTAAAACTGATGCATTACCTGTAGAGGTTAAAGGGATTGATTCCTCGGTGAGCGTTTCCAATGAAATTTCTTGATCAAGCTAAAGTCTATATTCGTTCTGGTAATGGAGGAGCGGGGGCAGTTTCATTTCGTCGTGAAAAATTCATAGAATTTGGTGGTCCTGATGGAGGCAATGGAGGACGTGGTGGTGATGTTTGGGCTCTTGTTGTTGACGGGCTTAACACGTTGATTGACTATCGCTACCAGCAGCATTTTAGAGCTAAAACAGGGGGGCATGGCAAGGGGCGTAACATGACGGGTGAAAAGGGTGATGATATTATCCTTAAAGTGCCGGTTGGGACGCAAATTTTTGAAGAAGATAATACAACATTAATCTGCGATTTAACGGAAGTTGGACAACGTTATCGTCTTGCAAAAGGAGGGAATGGTGGTTTTGGAAATCTTCATTTTACGACATCTACGAATCGGGCGCCTCGCCGTGCAAATCCGGGTTTAGCTGGAGAAGAGCGCATACTTTGGCTGCGTTTGAAGTTAATTGCTGATGCGGGACTGATTGGTTTGCCAAATGCTGGAAAGTCAACTTTTTTAGCTTCCGTAACGGCTGCAAAGCCGAAAATTGCAGATTATCCTTTTACTACTCTCTATCCTCATCTTGGTGTTGTACGCATTGATGCTCGGGAATTTGTTTTGGCTGATATTCCTGGCTTGATTGAAGGGGCACATGAAGGCGTGGGGATTGGGGACCGCTTTTTAGGGCATGTAGAACGTTGTCGCGTTTTATTTCATTTGATTTCTGCTCAAGAAGAAGATGTAGCAAGGGCGTATCAGATTGTGCGTAATGAACTCAAGGCATATGGAAATAATCTAAGCGATAAGACTGAAATTGTAGCTTTAAGCCAGATAGATACTCTCACCGTTGAGGAGCGTAAAGCCAAACGAGAGGTTTTGCAAAGAGTAACGGGTAAATCTATAATGATGTTTTCTGCGGTCAGTCGCGAAGGTTTAGAAAATGTGCTGCGTGCTGGTGCACATATTATTGAAATGGCACGCAAAGAGGATGTCGATGGGGATATCAGGATTGAGTAAGATGGCAGTTGGATTGCAAAAGCTCTCACACTATAAACGCATTGTGGTCAAAATTGGATCTGCGCTTTTAGTTGATCCTCAGACAGGTTTGCGCGCTGAATGGCTTAAAAGTTTGATAAGTGATGTTGTTGAATTACATCAAAAAGGCGTTGAGATTTTATTGGTATCTTCAGGAGCTATTGCTTTAGGGAGAACTTTACTCCATCTTCCTAAGGGAGCTTTGAAATTGGAGGAGAGTCAAGCGTGCGCTGCTTTGGGGCAAATTGAATTAGCAAAAACGTATGGTAATGCGCTTGCTCAATATGGATTAAAAACGGGTCAGATTTTGCTTACCTTATTTGATACGGAAGAGCGACGACGTTATCTCAATGCCCGTGCTACGATTAATGTGCTTTTGCGTTTTGGAGCGGTACCCGTTATTAATGAGAATGATACTGTCGCAACAAGTGAAATTCGTTATGGTGATAATGATCGTTTAGCTGCACGTGTGGCAACAATGATGGGGGCAGATCTCTTGATACTTTTATCCGATATTGATGGTCTTTATACGAAGTCTCCACACCGTGATCCAACGGCTGAATTCATACCCTTTATTGCTTCAATTACGAGTGATATTGAGAAAATGGCAGATGTTGCGGCTTCAGAATTTTCTCGAGGAGGAATGAAGACCAAACTTGATGCTGGGAAAATAGCAAATTCTGCTGGAACAGCTATGATTATTACTTCAGGTAAGCGTATGAACCCTCTTGCAGCGATTGACAGAGGAGAGCGTGGAAGTTTTTTTGCTGCTGGTGAAAAGCCTATCAATGCTTGGAAAACGTGGATTTCTGGTCATTTAGAACCGTCTGGCATTTTGACGATTGATCAGGGAGCAGTTCAAGCTCTTGAATCTGGAAAATCCTTATTGGCTGCAGGAGTTGTGGCGGTTGATGGAATGTTTCATCGTGGAGATACAGTTGCGATTGTTGATGCAAATGGAGTTGAGATTGCTCGTGGGCTTGTAAGTTATAGCAAAGATGAAGTTGTGTGCATTATGGGACGTAAAAGCGAAGAAATTGAGTCTATCCTTGGATATGAAGCGCGTTCTGCCATGGTGCATCGTAATGATATGGTTTTGCGCTGCTTGACCCATTCTGCTTAAAAAAGGTATCTTTTACCTTATTTATTGTTTTGGCAGAGTGGATGATGATATGACTTTAGAAGAACAAATGAAGGACATGGGGCAAAAGGCACGTCATGCTGCTGCGGCGTTAGCGGTTATGTCTTCTGAACAAAAGAACAAAGCCTTGGAAATGATAGCTTTGTGTCTAGAGGCTCAGTCAGATGAAATTTTAAGAGCTAATCATCAAGATTTAGAGAACGCTGCTCAGAATAATTTGAAAGCAGCGATGATTGATCGATTGAAATTAGATGAAGGGCGTTTGCGTGCAATCGTAGACAGTGTCCGCCAAGTTGCTTGTTTGCCTGATCCTGTTGGGCAAGTGATGAGTGAATGGACCCGTCCAAATGGGCTTCATATCAGCCGTATTCGTACACCTCTTGGTGTGATTGGTATTATTTATGAGAGTCGACCAAATGTTACCATTGATGCAAGTGTTTTGTGTTTGAAGTCTGGAAATGCTGCAATTTTACGTGGTGGTTCGGATAGTTTTCATTCTGCTCATGCACTTCATGCAGCGTTGGTGAGGGGACTGGAAGAGGCTGGTTTACCTAAAGAGACCATTCAAATGGTTGGAACGAAAGATCGCGATGCCGTTGGAGAAATGCTCAAAGGATTGGATGGGGCGATTGATGTGATCGTGCCTCGTGGGGGCAAGAGTCTTGTTGCACGTGTTCAGTCTGATGCACGTGTTCCAATTTTTGCACATTTAGAGGGACTTTGTCATATTTATATTGATAAATCAGCAGATTTAAGCATGGCACGTGATATTGTCCTGAATGCAAAATTGAGGCGTACGGGCATATGTGGAGCTGTTGAGACGGTTCTCATTGACAGCCAAGCATTAAAAAAGTTTCTGCCTGTTCTTGTTGTTTTACAGGAGAGGGGGTGTGAAATTCGCGCAACAGAAGACATCGTTTCGTTAATGCCAGAGGTTAAATTAGCATGTGAAGAAGATTGGTCACATGAATATCTGGATGCGATTCTTTCTGTTAAAACAGTTGGGGGTGTTGAGGGAGCCATTGCCCATATCAAACGTTATTCATCAGGACATACTGAATCGATTATTGCTGAGGATATGGAAGTGGTGGAGAAATTTTTTAATCATTTGGATTCAGCCATTTTATTGCATAATGCATCTACGCAATTTGCTGATGGAGGTGAATTTGGTTTTGGAATGGAAATTGGTATCGCGACAGGAAAAATGCATGCGCGTGGTCCCATAGGTGTTGAACAGCTGACATCATTTCAGTATCACATCAAAGGAAATGGACAGGTTAGACCTTGAAACAGCTATTTTTCCCATGGAAGGATCGTATGCCACATGTGGAAAGATCCAATGTTATTGGTCTTTTTGGTGGATCCTTTAATCCACCGCATGCTGGACATCTTCTTGTTGCAAAAATTGCAATTCGGCGTTTGTGTCTTGATCAATTATGGTGGATGGTAACTCCAAGCAATCCCTTAAAAGATAATAGACATTTACCATCTTTAGATGAGAGAATGCGATTAAGCGTTGAACTCATTGATCATCCAAAGATTCGCGTAACGGGTTTTGAGAAAATTATAGGCAGCACAGTGTCAATAGATACGATTTCTCATATTCTTGCGTATTGCCGTGGAGTACATTTTGTTTGGGTTATGGGGGCAGACAGTTTGGCGACATTTCATCGCTGGTATCGGTGGCGTGACATTGTATCTATGCTTCCTATTGCGATTATTGATCGTCCTTTTGTACATATGGCGGCCCTCTCTTCTCCTATGGCACACATTTACCGTTATTTTCGTTTAGATGAGAGAGAAAGTATACGATTACCTTTTATGAAACCGCCGGCTTGGACCTATTTACATGGACCTTTGTCTTTTCAGTCTTCGACGAACCTTCGTTTAAAGGAGAATGATTTTTCTTGAACATTTTATAAGATTCTGCTTCTCTTTTGGAAGAGGTTTTTCTTTTTTATATTCCAAGCGATAAGAAAGGATATTAGTCTGGAAAATATTTCACAAAAATACGCTTACAGTATTGTATCTCCGGCAGAAAAGAATTTTTTTTCTGCCAGTGATGGTCTCAAAGTTATTCTGAAGAGTTTAGAGGATACAAAAGCAGAAGACATCGTCTCCATTGATATTCAGGGGAGGTCGTCTTTGGCTGATTACATGGTCATAGCTTCAGGAACTTCACAGCGTCATGTATCGTCTGTTGCTGAGCATTTGTTACGCACTTGGAAAGATAGTGGATATGGCCGAGTGAGTGTGGAAGGGTTTGCTGGAGGTGATTGGATATTGATTGATACAGGTGATATTATCGTTCACCTTTTTCGTCCAGAAGTTCGTCTCTTTTATAATTTAGAAAAGATGTGGCTCGCTCCCGACTTAAACAATACAAAATCGGTTCTCTTCGGAGATCATTAATATGCAAATTTCTATTTTTGCTGTTGGTCGCATGAAAAAGGGGGCAGAGCACAAATTAGTTGACCATTATTTGGACCGTTTTTCTAAAAGTTCTGGAGCAGTAGGGTTTCATTTTAAAACACTCCATGAGATATCAGAAAGTCGTGCTCAGACAGCGTATCAACGCATGGAAGAAGAGGGGAAGAGACTTATTGGATTTTTGCCTGAAAAGTGTCGATTAATTGTATTAGATGAGCGTGGAAAGTCGATTTCATCATCTGCTTTTGCCGAAAAATTAGGGTTTTACCGTGATGAAGGTGTTCGTGATGTCATCATTGCTTTGGGAGGACCTGATGGGCATAATGAACAGATAAGAAATCGCGCTGATTTTCTTTTGTCTTTTGGTTTTATGACGTGGCCACATCAAATTGCGCGTATACTTCTTACAGAACAGCTTTATCGTGCTGTAACAATTGCGAGCAATCATCCTTATCACCGTTTTTAACATTTTATGTAATTTTTAGCACTTAATTTATGTATTTATTAATATTGTTTTAGCTGACATCATTTAAAGCATCTCTAATTTATGCGATTTTATGCGATGGTGCTTAATGGTTGGGCAAATGAAGAAGCTTCTTCATAAAAGGATGCAACGTTTATATAAGGAATGCGTGATATTTGTCGTGCTGTTCTTGAGTGTGTTTTTTTGCTTTTCTGTATCGTATGCTGAGGATACAGTAAGTAGTGCAGAAGAAGCACATAAAGAGTTGGGAGAAATTCGCCAAAGCATTTCACTTTCGCGTGAGCGTGTTGCTTTTCTTGCACAGCAAGTTGAGCGTTTAAAAAAAGATCAACGCGTTTTAAGCGACGCATTAATCAAAGCTGCTAAAATAGAACGTACGATAGCAAATGATATTGCTGAAAGGGAAAAAAAACTTAAAAAAATGATAGTAAAGCGGGCAGAAGTTCATCAAAGTTTAAAAAATCATCGCACTGAATTTGCAGAAGTTCTTGCAATTTTAGAACGTATGGGATTAAATCCACCTCCTGCTCTTATGGTGCGTCCTGAGGATGTGTTAGCTTCTGTGCGTAGTTCTGTTTTATTAGGGGCTATTGTGCCTCAAATGCAGGAGAAAATACAGGCTTTAACAGAGAGCCTTAAGGAGTTGATCAATTTAAGCAATGCAATTACCATGGAATATGCGGCTTTAAAGACTAAAATGCAAAATCAAGCAGAACAGCGAAAGCGTCTAGAGCTTTTATTAGACAAAAAAGCCAAACTACAAAAAAGATCCGAAGAAGAACTTACAGAGCAACAACGAAAAAACATTGCTCTTATTAAAAAAGCGCAATCTTTGGAAGAATTGATTTTAGAACTTGACCGTCAATCACAACTTAGTTCTGATGTATCCGTTCAGGTACGAAAAAATTTGCAATTGTTAGAGCAGAGCAATTTCGAAAGCCGAAAAGGCTCTTTACTTTTTCCTGTTTTGGGAAAAAAAATTCAATCCATTAATAATAGTTCGCAGATTACGCGCTTTGGTGAAATGATTGAGACAGAATCAGAAGCTGTTATTATAGCGCCTGCTGATGCTCTTGTTGCTTTTGCTGGACCATTTCGTTCTTACGGACAGTTAATTATTCTCAATGTTGGAAATGGTTATCATATTGTTCTTATTGGAATGTCGAGAATCAATGTAATGCAGGGGCAATTTGTTCTTTCAGGTGAGCCTCTTGGTACGATGGGAATGCAATTTATTGCAAACAGTGTTGCATTGGATATAGGAAAAACTGCTCCAATACTTTACATTGAGTTTAGAAAACAAGGGAAACCTGTAAATCCAACTCCTTGGTGGCGGACTGAAAAAACGAAAAGGAACCAAAATGATTCGTAAAGTTATTCTTTTGGTCGCTGGGGTATTGCTCGGCGCCAGTTCAATGATCATGGTGCAGTCTGTTGCTGCGAATAATGAAGGTGATTCTTATAAACAGCTGGCCATATTCGGCGATATTTTTGAGCGCGTACGTATGCAATACGTGACAGTTCCAGATGATAAAAAGCTTATTGAAAATGCTATCAATGGCATGCTCACATCGCTTGATCCCCATTCATCTTATATGAATGCGCAAGAAGCCAAGGATATGCGGGATTCTACGAAGGGAGAATTCGGAGGCCTTGGTATTGAGGTGACCATGGAGAAGAACTTAATCAAAGTTGTATCTCCGATGGATGATACACCTGCCTCAAAAGCAGGTATTTTGGCAGGGGATCTCATTTCAAAAATTGATGGTGTACAGACGAATGGCCAAACATTGAATGAAGCTGTTAATAAGATGCGGGGCGCTCCTGGAACACCGATTACGTTGACAATTATCCGTTCTGGTGTTGATAAACCACTTGAAATTAAAGTTGTTCGCGATATCATCAAAGTAAAGGCAGTGAAATACCGCGTTGAGGGTGATATTGGCTATTTAAGACTTATCCAGTTTTCAGAGCAGACTTTTGGCAATCTTCAGGCTGCAATTAAAGATATTCAATCTAAAATTCCTCAAGATAAGTTGAAGGGTTATGTTCTTGATTTGCGACTTAATCCGGGTGGGCTCTTAGATCAGGCTGTGAGTGTCTCGGATGCTTTTCTCAATAAAGGTGAGATTGTATCGACCCGTGGACGCAAAAAGAATGATGTAATAAGATTTGATGCCAAGCAAGGGGATATCACCAATGGAAAACCGCTTATTGTCCTCATTAATGGTGGTTCAGCAAGCGCTTCTGAAATTGTTGCAGGTGCATTACAAGATCACCGTCGTGCTACAATTTTAGGCACACAATCTTTTGGCAAGGGATCTGTTCAAACGATTATTCCTTTGGGTGAAAATGGTGCTTTACGTTTAACAACAGCTCTTTATTACACGCCGGCTGGCACTTCAATTCAAGGAACTGGGATCACGCCTGATATTATTGTAGAGCAACCACTCCCTGAAAAATATAAAGGTTATGATGTAAAGCTTGGTGAATCTGAGTTAAAGGGGCATATCAAAGGGAAACGAGAAAGCAAAAAAGGATCTGGTTCAGCTGCTTTTGTTCCGCAAGATCCTAAGGAGGATATTCAATTGAATGAGGCTTATAAGCTGTTACGGGGTGAAATGGCAAATGCAGCATTTCCACCAGATCCCAATAAGGATGTTTTAAAGTGAGAAGGAGTATGTACAGTTTATGCTTTTTGGGGGATAATTAAATGAATGCAGTTGTTAATTTAAAGGTCCTTCCTTATCGGAAATGTGTTGGAACCCTTGTTTTTAATGATAAGGGTAAAGTTTGGGTTGGGCGCCGTTTGATGGCGTGTGCTCCTGCAGAGACCGAAATATCTTATCGTTGGCAACTCCCTCAGGGGGGTATCGATGAGAATGAAGAACCGTTAGATGCAGCGTGTCGTGAACTTTATGAAGAAACGGGTATGCGTTCTGTAAAGCTGCTCAAGGAAGCACAGGATTGGTTTCATTATGATTTTCCACAAGAACTTATTGGGTGCACATTAAACAATAAATATCGTGGACAAATGCAAAAATGGTTTGCTTTTAAATTTACAGGAGAGCTTTCTGAAATCATGATTAATCCCCCGCCAGATGGTAATAAAGCAGAATTCGATCAATGGAAATGGGTCGACCTCGAAGCTCTCCCTTCGATCGTCGTTTCTTTCAAAAAGCATGTTTATATGAAAATTGTTAGTGAATTTCGAGGTAGCCTTATAGGATTATAAAAGCTATATAACTGTAGAAAGCTCTTTTTTCATTGAGATAGCTTTATATTATGCGTAAAAATACTTCATATTATTGTGCATAACTTTCAAAAAATAATAAACGTAATTTTCTTTTATGTAAAGAACTGGAATATAAAATGAAAAAGTTATTTAATTTATTTATATTTTTTACTCTGTTGAGTATTTCTTCTGCAGCATTTGCATCAGATTCGAAGTCTGCCGCAACGAAAGCTCCCGCAGCTACATTGCCAAACGGTGCTTCTTCTTTAGCTGAAACCTATGGCTTGTGGACTATTAACTGTGGTGTACAAGAGGCTAAAAAAGTTTGTTTGATGCACCGTCAGGAGGTAAATGATCAAGGTCGTGTTGTTGTGGCTATGAATGTTATTCTCAATGCTGATGGTGTTGTGTCTGGTAATTTGACAGTTCCTTTTGGTATTTTAGTCTCTAAGCCTGTTCGTTTACAAGTCGATGAAGGGAAGGCTGTTATCGAAACCGGTATTCGGACTTGTATACCAGCAGGTTGCATTGTTCCAATAGTTTTTGACAAAAATTATGTGGCAGCGTTACGTGCCGGAAAGCATTTGAAGTTGGCTATGACAGTTGCTGCTCCAGGCGAACCAGCTTTAAATGATTTGTTCATTCAGCTGAATGGTTTCAGCAATGCGCTTAACCGTTTGACTGCTTTGCAGAAATAATCTTAAAGATAAAACAAAGGCGGCCTTTAAAGGCCGTTTTTAGTTTAAGCGTTTTTTGCAGCAGGCTTATAGCTAAAACGGCAAGATTATTATAGAAGAGATGTTCAAAGTTTTTTGAAGATTCTTAGATTGTTTATTTTTTGTTTCTGTTTTTGCTCAGCTATTTTTATTCTGCTATTTGTTAGGTTTCATCATCATTATGATATAGAGATGAAGAATGTGAGCTCGTGTTTTTTATCTAAGAGAAAAAGAGCATTAACGTATGGGAATGTAAAACACCGTTTTTTGATAAATAGGTTTATTTTAATAAATGCTTTATATGTGATCTTCTGTTCCATTGATTAAAAGAGGGATAAAGAGTGATTTATGCATTGCTTCAGGTAATTGATCTGATTTTCGAGATTTATATTGATATTTTAATTGCAAATGTCATATTTTCTTGGCTTTATGCGTTCAATATTGTGAACACGCGCAATCGCTTTGTTTTTTTGATCGGCAACTTTTTGTATCGCGTTACAGAGCCAGTTTTGGGTCGTATTCGGCGGATTTTGCCAAACCTTGGAGCGGTTGATATCTCCCCCATTGTAGTATTCATAATTATTTATTTTATTCGTATCTTTATGTGGCGTGCTTATGCAGGAGTTTACCTATAGAAGCACTATATTAGGTGAACGAAGATGTTTTATCAAGTTGATACAAATGGCTTGATTTTGTTTGTATATTTAATTCCCAAAGCTTCAGTTGACAAGATAATGGGGGTTGAATGCAGGGATGATGGAAAGCAGCATTTAGTTATACGTCTTCGCGCTGTTCCTGAAGATGGAAAAGCAAATAAAGCACTCATCAAGTTTTTGGCCAAGCAATGGAAAATTCCATCTTCTTGTATTGCTTTTAAGGGTGGTGCAACATCACGCTACAAACAACTTTATTTTTCAGGATATTTAGAAGATTTAAGGGAGATATTACGCTCTTTAGGAGATATACCTTTTTGCAGAAATAAGTAAAAAGCCTGTTTTTGAACAGGCTTTTTATTTTAGAATAGTTATATTTCGTTATTGCGCTCAATAGCTTCCTTAATTAAGTCGCGCGCGCAGTTTTTATCACGCCACCCCTCAATTTTAACCCATTTTCCAAGTTCAAGATCTTTGTAATGTCCGAAAAAATGCTCAATTTGTTTTAGTGTAATTTCGGGGAGATCTGTGTAATCATGAATATTGGTATATCGTTGTGTTATCTTTGGAGTAGGGATAGCAATAATTTTTTCATCTTTACCTCCATCATCTTCCATAATAAGAACGCCGATTGGGCGGACATTGATGACACAACCGGGCATAAGGGGACGAGTATTACAAATGAGAACATCAATTGGATCACCATCGTCTGAAAGTGTATGTGGAACAAATCCATAGTTCCCAGGATAGACCATTGATGTTTGAAGGACGCGATCAACAAATAACGCTCCGGATTTTTTGTCCATCTCATATTTTATTGGTTGACCACCAACAGAGACTTCAACGATAACATTGATGTCTTCTGGCGGATTTTTACCAATGGGTATTTCCTGAATATTCATGTAAATATCCTTTCTGGAGTATAATTAAATGCGATACAAGAAAATATTTAATCGAGGAAATCATAAAATTAGCTTGAAATTGATGAACGTGTTTTTTCAAAACGTTTGCGTTCATTTGGATCTAGATAGAGTTTACGGAGACGAATATTTTTAGGAGTTACTTCTACAAGTTCATCATCTTGTATCCACGATAAGGCACGTTCTAACGTCATTTTAAGTGGAGGAGTTAATTTTACGGCTTCATCTTTTCCAGAAGCACGCATATTCGTGAGCTTTTTTCCTTTTAAAACATTCACTTCTAAGTCGTTATCACGAGAGTGTATGCCAATAATCATTCCCTGATAAACTTTAACGCCAGCATCGATTATCATCGGTCCACGATCTTCAAGATTAAAAAGAGCATAAGCGACAGATTCACCGTTATCATTTGAAATCATAACACCATTGACGCGCCCACCAATGTCTCCCTTATAAGGTTCATAAGCATGAAAAAGACGATTCATAATGGCTGTACCACGTGTATCAGTTAAAAGCTCAGATTGGTAGCCAATGAGTCCTCGCGTTGGTGCGTAAAAAACAAGGCGCACACGATTGCCTCCAGAGGGACGCAATTCAACCATTTCGCCTTTACGTTCGGACATTTTTTGAACAACAGTTCCGGAATATTCCTCATCAACATCGATGACTACTTCCTCGATTGGTTCAAGAGTTGTTCCATTTTCATCTTTTTTCATCACAACCCGTGGACGTGAAACACTAAGCTCAAACCCTTCACGACGCATATTTTCAATGAGAACAGCAAGTTGCAATTCTCCTCGTCCTGAAACATAAAAAGAATCTTTATCGGCCGATTCTTCAATTTTTAAGGCTACATTGCCTTCTGCTTCTTTTAACAAACGATCACGGATAACACGGCTTGTTAATTTATCGCCCTCAGTTCCTGCAAGGGGGCTATCATTAACGAGAAAGCTCATAGTAACAGTGGGAGGATCAATGGGTTGAGCGGTGAGAGGTTCATTGACCGCGAGATCGCAGAAGGTATCAGCAACAGTGCCTTTTTGTAAGCCGGCAATTGCTACAATATCACCGGCAACACTCTCTTCAATAGGTTGCCGTTCTAATCCACGAAATGCTAAAATTTTTGAAATACGCCCAGTTTCTAAAAGCTTTCCATTTTGTCCAAGAACCTTGACACTTTGATTAGGTTTTATAGAGCCCGAATGAATACGGCCTGTAATAATCCGCCCCAGAAATGGATCGGCTTCAAGAATAGTTCCGATCATACGAAATGGTCCTTCAGCTACACTAGGAGAAGGAACATGGCGCGTTACAAGATCAAACAAAGGACTGAGTCCTTGATCTTTCGGTCCTTCTGGGGATTCAGCCATCCATCCATCGCGACCTGATCCATAAAGAATGGGAAAGTCAAGCTGTTCATCGGTTGCATCAAGAGCGGCAAAAAGGTCAAAAACTTCATTAATAACTTCGTCAGCACGTGCATCGGTCCGATCAATTTTATTGATGACAACAATTGGACGTAATCCTACTTTCAATGCTTTGCCAACGACAAATTTTGTTTGTGGCATTGGGCCTTCGGCAGCATCAACAAGTACAATTGCTCCATCTACCATATTCAAAATACGTTCAACTTCTCCACCAAAGTCGGCGTGACCTGGCGTATCAACAATATTAATTCGGGTATCTTTCCAAACAACGGACGTCACTTTTGCTAGGATTGTAATTCCGCGTTCTTTTTCAATATCGTTTGAATCCATCATACGCTCGCTCGTGCGTTGATTGTCGCGAAAGTTTCCTGATTGTTTGAGAAGTTCATCTACGAGTGTTGTTTTGCCATGGTCAACGTGGGCAATGATGGCGATATTACGCAATTGCATAAATTTTCTTCTTTTCTTTCGTGAAATTTCATTTGAGGTAAAGCTTTTGCATCCCTTACCTAATTATTCTAAAAACCTTTTACATGTTTTTTTATAATTTTGGAAGGGGAGGAAATATTTTTATGGCAAAGTGTTTGTAAAGATTTTTGATGTTTTATTGGATTAGAAATTTTTCCAAAAAAATTTTCAGTGTGTGAGCATTCCATACGAGCTATGCACTAAGAAAACGAATAATGTAATTTGCTCCTTTATAATTTAAAGTGCGTACTTTAACTATTGCCTGTAAATCAACATCTAAATCCAATGCAGTTGTGTATTGGTAACATATTGATTTATGATGATATAATTATCATTTTCTCTATTGAGTTAGAGTGCTAAATGCAGAGATACTTTCTCTCGTATTTATACAGTGCATTAATGTATATAAATTTTTTCTAAAGCTGCTTTTATAGATAAGCTAATCCCTCTTTTTGTTTATGATTGAATATTTTTTATTCATTCATGAGACAAGAGCATTTAAAATAATGAATTATGACAATATCAAAAGATCTTATTTAAGATGCGCAATGTTGTTTTATGTTAAAAAAAATCAATGTGTTGCTCAACAGTTGCTTACATAGAAGAGATTTTAAGCAGCATGATATACGTTTTTACTTCCCAGATTAAAGTAGAGTTCCAGATAAAATGAAAGAGGCAACAGAAAAATAGATTATAATCCCCATAACATCCACTAAAGTTGCGACAAGGGGGGCTGAAGCACTTGCTGGATCGAATCCCAAACGTTTAAGAATAAAAGGAAGCATGGAACCAGACAAAGAACCAAACGTAACAATTCCAACCAAAGCTGTACCTACTGTTATGGCGATAAAAATCCAGTGTTCACCATAGTTATAGATACCAAGTTGTTGCCAGATAACAATACGCATAATTCCAATAATTCCGAGTAAAAGTCCAAGGGATATTCCTGCTGGGATCTCACGAATAATGATTTTCCACCAGTCTTTAAGTGTGAGCTCACGTAAGGCTAATGCGCGGATAATAAGTGATGTTGCTTGTGAGCCAGAGTTTCCTCCCGAGCTCATGATAAGAGGAATAAATAGCGTGAGAGTGATGGCCTTTTCAAGCTCTGTTTCGAAATATTGCATAGCACTTGCTGTCAACATTTCGCCAAGAAAAAGTAAAGCAAGCCAACCCCCACGTTTTTTCATCATTCCCAAAAAGTTGATCTGCATATAGGGTTTATCGAGAGCTTCCATACCTCCGAATTTATAAGCATCTTCATTCATTTCATCAACCATTGTATCAAGTACGTCGTCAACTGTCACAATACCGATGACATGATTTCCTTCGTCAATAACTGGCACAGAAAGAAGATCATGGCGTTGAAAAAGACGAGCAATGTCTTCATGATGCGTGAAGGGGGATATCGTAATGGGTGTATCATGTGTAGAGACGTTTAGAATTTGATCATCAGGTGAGGCAAGGATAAGATTACGCAGTGAAACAGCTTTAATAAGGGTGCCCGTTTTGGGGTCGATAACATAGCTTGTGTAAACTGTTTCGCGTGTTCGTTCGACATCGCGGATATGATCCAGAGTTTTTTTAACAGTCCAGTTTGCAGGGACCGCTATAAACTCTGTTGTCATTAGTGCACCAGCTGTATGATCAGGGTAACTCGTGAGTTTTTTAATTTCAGCGCGCGTTAAGGGGTTGAGCAAAGCATAAAGCCGCGTGCGGGTTCCTTTATCCATTTCTTGAAAGACATCTGCAGCGGCATCTGCGGACATACCGTCAAGAATGTCCACAGAGCGTTTTATAGGGAGAAGTTCAAGAATAGCTGCTGATTGCTCAAGTTCTGGTTTATCAAAGAGTTCAATAGCATAATCAAGAGGTAAAAGGCTGAGAATAGCTACGCGTTCCATGATATCGAGATCATTAATGATATCAATTGAGTCAGCAAAATGATGATTTTTTAATTCTTCGGCGAGAGCTTCAGGAGAAGAATTTTTGAAGTCGAAGGTCGTTTTAATTTCAGTCATAATAAAGTACCTTCCGAAGGATTGGAGAATTATAAATTCAGATCATGGATAAAATAAAACAAAAGTCACGGAAGATTTAAAAAAGTCCTCCCCAATTGCACTCTTCCAATTGTTAATATTTAAAATAAAGTCAAGGATAGACAGCGGGTTATAAACAATTTCATGAATCAGGTACATAAGGATTTTTAATTTTTTTATCTCCTAATAATGAAGATATTCTTTATTTCTACTCCCTAAAAGAGAAGTTTAAGAGGCATTTTTGAAGCGCACTAAATAGTTTTAGTATATTAACAATTTGTGTCATAAAGGTAATGATTATACCTTGAAATTTATAATGGAGATAGAGAGTATTATGACAAAAGCAGCGGTACTAGATTGGAAAGGATTTTCGGAGCTTCCTGATTTTTCTTCAATAAATGATGAAGATTTTAAACCCGCTTTTGAACAGGCATTGAAAGAAGCAGAAGATGAAATAGAGGCAATCGCAACATTGAAGGAATTGCCAACGCTTGAGAATTTTTTGCAACCTTTTGAGCTTTGTGGCAAGGCGCTTGATCGGGTATGTTCAATATTTTTCTTACGTTCAGGTGCTCATAGTAATGCATTGATTCAGCAGTTAGAACAAGATTTTGTTGTAAAACTTTCTCATTATTCTTCAAAAGTTATGATGGATGCGCGGATATTTGCAAAACTAGATGTGCTCTATAAACAATCGCAGCAGGGTATGTATGATAGCGAAACAACACGTGTGCTTGAATTATGGTGGAAGAAGTTCATTTGTAATGGTGCAAAACTTAATGAAAAAGAGAAAAGGCGGCTTGTAGAAATTAATGAGAAGCTTGCCTTTTTAAATGCTACTTTTGGCCAGCATGTTTTAAAAGATGAAGCTGAATGGATTTTATTTTTAGAACAAACAGATTTGTCTGGTTTGCCTGATGATCTTATTGCTTCAATGAAGGAAATTGCGCGTGAAAGGGGTCATGAGGGAGCTTATGCATTAACATTGGCACGCTCAATTATTGATCCTTTTTTGAAATTCTCTCATCGTCGTGATTTGCGTGAAAATGCATTCCAAGCTTGGTCCAAACGTGGTGAAAATAATAACGAGAATGATAATCGGGCAATTATTTTAGAGATTGTTGCACTTCGTGATGAGAAGGCTAAATTACTAGGATATAAGTCTTTCGCAGATTTAAAACTTGATAATACCATGGCCAAAAGTGTTGATGCGGTTATGGATTTGCTCACACCTATATGGGAACGGGCAAGAGCTAAGGCTTCTAGTGAACAGATTGAATTGCAAAACTTTGCAAATAATCAGGGCAGCAATGAAACTCTAGAGGCTTGGGATTGGCGTTATTACGCTGAAAAGCTTCGCGCTGAAAAATTTTCTTTCGATGGAGCTGAAATTAAAAATTATTTTCAGCTTGATCGCATAATTGAAGCAGCGTTTGGAGTAGCAGAAAAACTCTTTGGAATTTCATTTGAAGAAAAAAATGCTGTTACGCTTTGGCATCCTGATGCACGTTTGTGGGAAGTAAAAAAATCTGATGGAAGTCTGCTTGGGCATTTCATCGGTGATTATTTTGCACGATCTTCAAAACGATCTGGTGCATGGATGAGCAAATTGCAATCGCAGCATAAACTGAATGGCGGACAAAAGCCTATTATCTACAATATCTGTAATTTTGCTAAACCCTCTAAAGGGGAGGCTGCTCTTTTATCACTTGATGATGCGCGTACACTTTTCCACGAGTTTGGACATGCATTGCATGGTTTACTTTCTGATGTAAAATGGCCATCTGTATCGGGAACATCGGTTTCGCGTGATTTTGTTGAACTTCCTTCGCAACTTTATGAGCATTGGTTAACAGTACCAGAGATTTTAAAATCTTATGCTACGCATACCAAAACAGGGTTTCCTATGCCACAAACATTGATAGATAAAGTTTTATCAGCACAAACATTTAATGCTGGCTTTTCTGCGGTTGAGTTTATTTCATCAGCCTTAGTGGATATGGCTTTTCATCAGGGAAAAACGGTAACTGACCCAACAATATTTGAGCATCAAGAATTGGAAAAGTTGCAAATGCCTGACGCAATTATTATGCGTCATCGTCCCCCACATTTTACACATGTATTTTCAGGTGATGGTTATGCTGCTGGTTACTACTCTTATATGTGGTCGGAAGTGCTTGATGCCGATGCTTTTCAGGCCTTTGAAGAAACAGGTGATGTTTTTAATTCAGAGCTTGCTGATAGGTTAAAGCGTTTTATCTATTCTGCTGGAGGAAGCCGTGATCCAGAGGAGCTTTATAAAGCTTTTCGAGGGCGGTTGCCTTCACCAGAAGCAATGATTAAAAAACGTGGACTATAAATGATAACGGTATGGTTTAGACCATACCGTTATTTTCTTTTTGTCTTTTTGCTACTAAGGTTTATACAAACCTCTATCATTATCATAATGAAAATAAGGCTTTTTATTTTATTCGGTTTTTGGTTTGTGAAGAAAATGAAACTTTGTGTTTTAACAGGTTATAGGAAAGAAAAATTATCAGCTCTCTCTTTCTGATGGCCATTTGGGGGTGACCAGGATTTTTTTATCAGGCTCTGATCGATTTTGTCTAGTAAGTGGGTGTTTTGTTGCGCCATATCATCGAGGCTTATTGGTGGTTGGCGTTCAATATTATGTAAGTCTTGTACAGATTGTAGAGTATTTGCGTTGGTAAGATGTGTGTCTTCATGAGAAAAGGCATGAAGCTTTAAAATAACTTCCAACGGTTTTTTTAAATAAGAGACAAGTTTCTTCTTTCCTTCAGAGGTAAAATTGATACCATCATCGGTGCGGAGTCTGGTTATTTTTCCATTGATATCATAGCCTGAAAAAGAAAATTGGCCTTGTTCATCAATAAAACCATTCCAGATATCGAAAAAATATCCTCCTGCGTTTTCTGTTGCATTTTTATAAAGCTCGTTAAAGATTTGTATTTTTTGCGTTAAATTATTATTCTCAAAGGGTGGTTGTCCCATCCATATCCATGGTTTTCCAGAGTTATGCAGGCTTTCAGTAATTTCTATAATTCTTTTCTTGTAAATATTGAGCCATTCTGGCTGAATCGTACTGAATATGCCATAAGATGTTGTTATTGGTTGATTATCATTTGCACCTATTATCATAATAATGACATCAGGTTTATTTTTATCGATGAGTTCAGGAATATTATTTTTCCAAGAAGTGTGATCAGTTCGAACTAAGCCAGAAGATGGTACCGCATTGTTTATGATGATAATATTGTTATCATCAGTAAAAAGTTTGCTGAGTTCATTGGCAGCAGTAGAAGCGACAAAATCACCTATAACGAGAATTCGTTTTACATTTTTATCTTTTAATTTTTGTACGGGTTTTTGTATTACAATTTTTTTTTGTGGTTTATATATTTTTTGTTCTATAATTTGCGGTGGTTGTGGTTGTTCTTGAGTATTATGTTGGGACAACCATTTAAAGAAATTTGTCGCTTTACTTGGAGATGTTTGTATAACACTCACGGCAAAGATAGAGAAAAGCGATAAAATTAAGTATATCGGGCGGAAATGCGACAAACACTTTACTCCAGATTATTGTTTTCGAAGAAGGAAAAGAACTTCGGAGGTGGGATATCCATTTACTTCTAAGCCATGATGTAACTGAAAAGCTTTAATTGCTTTTTGAGAGGCGGAACCGATTTTTCCATCAATGTTTCCGTCATAGTAACCGAGTGCAGTTAAACGAGATTGCATTTCTTTACATTCTTGGAAAGTAAGAGGTTTAAATGGTCGCTTCCAGTCTTGAACCAATCCAGGATATCCGGCAATACGATCAGCTAATAGAGCAACAGCTAAAGCATAACGATCCGAATTATTATAGCGTTTAATAACAAAGAAATTTTTTGTTACTAAAAATGCAGGTCCTTTAGGGCCATCAGGATATTTCAATATTGCGAGTTCAGATGGAGAAGGAAAAGGTTTTCCATGAGCATGCCGAGCTCCCAGCTTTTCCCATTTCTTAAAGGAGAGCCAATCTTCAGGAAATGTTTTTCCGTGTGGTAATTTGGCTTCAACGCCCCAAGGAATGTCGGATCGCCAACCATTCATATGGAGTAAATTAGCGGCAGCAGCAAGAGCATCTGGAATTGATGTCCAAATATTGCTGTATCCATCGCCGTCCATGTCGACAGCATAGGCAAGGTAACTGGTTGGAATAAATTGTGTGTGTCCCAGTGCACCAGCCCAAGATCCTATGAGTTGAGAGCGATGAATGTTACCACTTTGTAAAATTTTCATCGCAGCAATAAGTTGCGTGCGTGCATATTTTTGACGCTTTGGGTCTGCATAGGCTAAGGTTGCTAATGAACGGATGGTATCACGCATCACAGCTTTATTTTCTAAAACTTTTCCATAGTTACTTTCCACAGACCAAATAGCGAGAAGAATATTGCGGTTAACACCAAAACGCCTTTCAATGCTTGGAAGCCACTTTATCCATTTTTGGGCTTGACGTCGTCCTTCCATAATCGCGATATCGTTAACGCGTTTATCAAAATAGTTCCATGAAGGGTCAACAAATTCTGGTTGATATGTTGCTCTTTTTAGGACTTCTGTGTCAATTGCATTAACATTTTTAAAAGCCATTTCAAATGTAGATGGTGAAATGTTGTTGGCTAAAGCTGTTTTTTTAAATTCTTCAACCCAGCGTTTAAAACCATTATCAGCGTGTGAAATTGAAGCAAAAAACATTGAAAAAGTAAAAAGAATAAACACTAAACCAATGATACAAGTTCTTTGATTTATGTATTTTTCCAAAGAGAAAAGTACTTTAAATTCTGTTTTTTGCATTTTAAAATTCCCGCTAATATTAAATATTTATGGTAGAACGATTTCATTTTTGTATTTGGTTTAATTGAATATATTTTCAAGTTTTACCAAAAAAACTGAAGTGGATTATTTGCGTTGAGAAAGTACCCTCCAATAAAAATTTCTACTCTTTCAGCTTTTTGCTATGCATTATAACGATAGTCAAAATAGTAAGATATCTTTTTAATACTTTAATTAAGGCATATGATAAACAAAAGCAGAAATCTATAGGGTTAATAAGGATGGTGAGAGTGCATAAAATCCGTAAAGCAGTATTTCCTGTAGCAGGTCTTGGTACGCGTTTTCTTCCTGCAACAAAAACAATTCCTAAAGAAATGCTGACGATTGTTGATAAGCCTGTTATTCAATACGTTGTAGATGAGGCACGTGAAGCTGGTATTGAGCATTTTATTTTTGTTACTGGACGCAATAAAGCAGTCATTGAAGATTATTTTGATGCGCAAGTTGAATTATATACAGCACTTGCTGAACGTGGAAGAAGAGAAGAGCTTGAACATTTACAAGATTTACAACCTTCACCAGGGATGACATCTTTCACAAGACAACAGCAACCTTTGGGGCTAGGACATGCTCTTTGGTGTGCACGTGAATTAGTCGGAGAGGAGCCTTTTGCGTTATTATTACCGGATATGCTGATTCAAGCTAAAAAGGGCTGTCTTTCTGAAATGATCAATCTTTATGAAAAAACCGGTGGAGGGAATATTATCGCTGTTCAGGAGTGTGATGTTGAAGAAGCACATAAATACGGTATCGTTGGCAAAGGTAAACAGATTGCAAATGGTTTTAAAATCACAAAAATGGTAGAAAAACCAGCAAAAGGGACAGCGCCGTCGAATTTGTACATCAATGGACGTTATATCTTGCAACCAGAAATTTTTAATATTCTCTCTCATCAAGAACGAGGAGCAGGAAATGAAATTCAGTTAACCGATGCGATGGCGAGGCTTTTAAATGAGCAAGATTTTTTTGGTTACCAGTTAGAAGGACTTACTTTTGATTGTGGCTCTAAAGCTGGTTTCATTGAAGCCAACGTTGCATTTTCTTTGGCACGCGCTGATATGCATAGCCAAGTTTCTGCTTCATTAAAAAATTTACTAGCAACCATTAAAGTTGAAAAATAATATAGATCTCTCATTCAATTTCATTTATCAAATTGATCATGACAATACAATCTTCTCTTATGCTGGGTTTTCAGGGTACCGTTATATCGGCGCTTAAAACACTTGCAAGTGAAAAACAGGGGCTTGAAGCCCTTGAAACCGCTCTTCTTGGAAGCCTTTCTTCCTCTTTTGAAGCTGCTGTTCAAACCATCAGAAATGCTAATGGTCATGTAGTGATTACTGGTCTTGGGAAGAGTGGTCATATAGGTACAAAAATTGCTGCAACCCTCGCTTCAACGGGGACTCCTGCTTTTTTTGTACATGCTGCGGAAGCCAATCATGGTGATCTTGGTATGATTGGCCCTGATAATGTTATTCTTGCTTTGTCATGGTCAGGCGAAACTTTGGAATTAAGTGGCATTATAAACCATGCTGCGCGTTTTCGTACGCCACTTATTGCAATGACATCGGGTGAACACTCTACATTAGGGCGACAAGCTGATATTGTACTCTTGTTACCGAAGATAGAAGAGGCTTGTCCCCATGGTCTTGCTCCTACAACTTCAACAGTTATGCAATTGGCAATGGGAGATGCACTAGCAGTTGCTCTTTTAGAAATGCGTGGTTTTACTGCAACGGATTTTAAGATTTATCATCCTAGTGGTTCTCTTGGTGCAAACCTTAAATACGTGCGTGATATTATGCATGGGGGTAACAGTATTCCTTTAGTTGTGCAAGGTACCACCATGGCTGAAGCTATGGATGTTTTGGTTAAAAAACATTTTGGTTGTGTTGGCGTTATAAATCAAGAAGGTGAATTAATCGGGATTGTGACTGATGGTGATCTTGCGCGCAACATTCACTTTAATTTATCAAAGTTTAATGTTGATGAGGTGATGACGAAGGATCCAAAAATTTTGGAACCGAATACACTGGTTGGTGCGGCGACAGCTTTTATTAACGATCACCATATTGGTGCTTTTTTCGTGGTTGAAAATAAAAAACCGGTAGGAATTGTTCACTTTCATGATCTTTTGCGCATTGGTGCTGCTTAAGTTTAGGAGTCTTCATATCAGATAAAATTTTATTTTGGGAAAAAGGATTCAATAATAGAAAGACAAATTTCTTCTGTAAGGCGAATTATTAAAATGCCTTTTGCAAAAGATGGTTATTTGTATGTTTATGGAGTGCAACAAATTGTCCTTATAGATGATCATATCAAGATCTTTGCGTATTATAGAGAAAATCCCCGTCAAGAGGAGAGATTTTATCTCCTCTTGTTGTTATATGTATGCTCTAGATGTCCTAATAGAATAGAAGCCTTTACTCTTTCTTATTCTATTTAAAATTTTCGCTTAAGAAAAAATTGTGATCCTGTATGTGATGTGCAGACAAGTTGTGTTGCATTATGCGATATCATACAACTTACTCGCGATACTGTTCCACGGAGAATGGAGCGTATTTCAATTTCTATATGTTGATCACTGACATAATTATATGTGCCTTCTGATAGTTTTTCTTCTGTATCTGCTGCTCGCGTTTCAAAAACACCATTGCGGAAAGAAGAAATAATACCGTTTTCATCAACCCATTTACCATCAATTCCAGTTGTTATATTTTGTCCATAATATTGCGAAAAGCCACAGGCACCTAATATCAAAGCGGTAATTGTAAGACATAAAATACGGTAAGTGTGCTTCATTTTTTTCACTCGATTTGTGTTACTCTGCTCTTTAGCTTTTATAACATTGCTAAATTATTCCATGAGTCAATATGAAAAATTTGATAAAAATCAATGAAAAAGCAAAAAAATAGAAAAAAATGCCTTAATGTTGTATTTAATTAGCTGATTGATAGATTTAGTGTATGAAACAGGAGAGGTAAAATATTTCTTATGGTTTACAATAATTCTTACATTAAGCTGTTTAGTAGTCTCAAAGGAAATTATTAGAATTATGGTTGGTCCCATTCTTGTTGCGAGTGAAGATTATGGGAGGCGTATAGAGCTTTCTGCTATGCTCCGAGGTTTTGGTTACCGTGTTATTGAAGCAGAAAATGGCCTCCGTGCGATTGATCTTTTACACAGACGTAAAAATATTGTGCTTGCTCTCCTTGATGTCGTCATGAGCGATTTGAGTGTGAGTGATTTAATTAAAATGATTAGAGTAGCGGGTGTTACTGTTCCTATTGTTGTGTTAGCACAACAAGAAAATCAAGAATTACTCCAGAAAGCTTTAGAAGCTGGGGCTATTGATTATTGGATTCATCCAGTTACATTACTGCGGTTGCGAGTTACTTTAGATACTCTTGCTCTCATTTCTGCATTGGAGCGTGAGGTTCGTTATATTCGACGAAAAAATGAGAATCATTTGCGGTTTTCTGATCTTTACATAAAAAGTAGAGCAATGCAGATAGTTTTAGAGCAATCGAAGAGAGCAGCGTCTTCTGTACAGAATCTTTTAATAGAAGGTGAAGTTGGAACTGGTCGTGAAACATTAGCACGCATTATTCATCATGAGGGGGTGTTATCGGAGGGAGCTTTTATTCGCTTCCAATGTACAGCTATCGTTGATCCAGAAGAGGAAAACCGCCAGTGGTTTGAAGAATTTTTACCACTTGTTTCTTCTCTTGAAAAAGGGACACTTTGCCTTTGTGATGTTGATCGACTTGAACCCATACAGCAAAAGCGTTTTGCCCATTATTTAAAAGAGAGGGAAAAGGTTACAAAGGATAAAGTTTTTCCTTTTCGGATTATTGCTATTTCAACATCGCGATTGAGGGATTTGGCTAAAGAAGACTTGTTTTTGCATAGTTTATTTGAACAGTTTTCTCAATTATCTATAAGCGTTCCTCCTTTACGAGAATTGAGGGATGATTTTCCAGATCTTACACAACGTTTAATTGACCGCATTATTACGGAAACAGGGCGATCGCATGTGCATGGTTTAGCAGGGTCAGCTCTTTCATTGCTTATGCAGTATGATTGGCCTGGTAATCGGGGTGAACTTGAGAATTTTTTATTTCGTGCGATTTTACTCAGTGAAGGGCCATTGTTAACTGTTCGAGACTTCCCACAATTAATGGGAAGTGCATTAACGAGTGTTCCAAATATCATTGAAAATAATGTGCTGGAAGATCATGAACAAGAAGTGGTAAAATTTTTGGATACTGATGGCCATGTTCGTACTTTTTCTGAGATGGAACGTGATATTATTGAGAAAGCGGTGAAACATTATAAGGGACATATGAGTGAAATTGCTCGTCGTCTTCATATAGGGCGCTCCACGCTTTATCGTAAAATAGAGGGTTTGAGAGCGGGAAACACTAAAGAACGGAAGTAAAATCCATGACAAATCTCTATTTATAAGAAGCATAATTTTCAGAAAAAGTATCGTGCTTTTGGTGAAGCAGAGGAGGGGTTTGAGTGTTTAGAAAGAATGTCGTGTATTGTATAGCTTTACCATTGAGGATAATTTTGTAAAATCAATGTGTGCGAATTTTATGAGATAGAATTATTTTCAACTCTCTTTGATCTTGTTTTAATTTTCATGACTTTAGCTCGGTTTGCACTTAAGATGAGGGGGATAGCTTTTACGCTTTTTAGGCATGACAGCTAAAATTCTGGGACAGTGATGTTGGGTTTATATTCTCTTAAGCAAGAGATGGCATTCTACTTGTTGCGTGATTAAGATAGAATCATTGATGACATTGGTTTTAGTGTGGTGGTTCATATCTATGGTAGTGCGGCGGCTTAAAAATGGAAAGTTAATCCTCTTTGACTCTGTTACAGATTTTTATCAGTTTTATCCTATTTTTTTTTATTGCGTCTATGTTAGCGATCTATACATATGGACGTTTTGTTAAAAATGCTAAGGGAGAGTGTTCTTATGCGTTTAATGTTAAAAAGGATGAAACCAAGCTTGACCATATAGTAAGTCAGTTAGCGGAGGAAACTGGTGGACTAGGGGTTGATAAAGATGCCCTTTCACTCATCATTAGCAATTTGGATGCGTTTTGTGTTCGTGCAATAGGAGCAGCACAAGCTGGACGTAGTCTTGATCTAATGTACTATATTTGGGACGATGATTTAACGGGCCGTTTGTTATTAAGCGAAATAGTGGAGGCAGCAGATCGTGGTGTTCGGGTACGCCTTCTTTTGGATGATATTAATGCTCAGGCACGTGATCCAGCTTATATTGCGCTGGATAAACATCCTAATATTGAAGTAAGAGTGTTTAATCCTGGGCGATCACGTAAGGGTGGTTTACGCCGTGGTTTAGAGATTATATTACGAGCAATCACTGTAACGCGCAGAATGCATAATAAAGCTTTTATTGTGGATGGCCGAGTGGCTTTTGTAGGTGGGCGCAATCTTGCAGATTCTTATTTTGATGCTGGTAAAGAATCACATTTTCGAGATTTAGATCTGATGTTAATCGGTCCCTCAGTTAAAAAGGTGGAAAACATCTTTGATGACTTTTGGAATAGTGTTGTCGTTTTACCGATTCATACTTTGGTTTCTTCTAAAAGTGCAAGCGATCTTGGCTATTGGAAGGATAAATTGCAGAAATTTCGTGATTCCAAAGTTGCAAAAGTTTATCTGGACTATGTCAACGAACATATTAATTTTAAATGTTTTATTGAAACAGGCAAGCGATTATTTTTAGCAGATAAAGTTGTTGTTCTTTCTGATCCTCCGGAAAAAGCATTGCGTAAAAAAGCAGGAAATTGGCTTATGAAGGCACTTTCCCAAGTTATTGGAGATGCAAAAAAAACAGTTCAAATTACATCACCTTACTTTGTTCCAGGTAAGGTAGGTACGCGGAGTTTTAATAACTTGGTTTCAAAAGGTGTTGATGTCAAAATTCTTACGAATTCTTTAGCAGCCACTGATGTGGCAGTTGTGCATGGTGGCTATGTGTCGTATCGTAAGGCCTTATTGAAAGGTGGTGTTAAACTCTACGAGTTAAAACCGAATGGGGATCATCATGGATTGCGTTTGTTTAGATCAAGCAGGGCAAGTTTACATACAAAAGCTTTTTTAGTTGATTGTAAAACTGCTTTTATTGGATCCTTAAATTTTGATCCTCGGTCAGCTGCGCTGAATACAGAAATGGGGATTCTATTTGAATGTGCACCGATTACAGCGAGGTTAGATTTGCTTTTTTCTGAGGAAACGACAGGTGAAATGAGTTATCATCTCCGCCTTGGTGATAATAACCGTATTTATTGGGATTTTATAGAAAATGAAAGACACTACAGCATTGATTGTGAACCAGAAAGCAATTTTTGGCGTCGGGCGTTTGCAAAAGTAATGAGTTGGTTACCCATTGAATCGCAATTATAAACCTTACAAATCACACATCAAAAAATTATTTTTCTTTTCATTTTATTTTTAGCGTGGCATAATTCACTGCCAATTCGCAACGTATGAGAGCCGCAGTTGTATTCAAAGTCACTTGCGGTGATTTTTTATTAAAGGAATTTGGCTATGGCAAAGATTGTTGAAACAGGGACGGGTGCATTGGCACTGACTTTTGATGATGTGCTTTTACAGCCGGGGCATTCTCTTGTTATGCCTAGCCAAGTAGATCTTAAAACGCGTGTCGCAGCTGATATTGAACTGAATTTACCGTTGCTTTCTGCTGCAATGGATACTGTGACGGAATCACGTTTGGCAATTGCTATGGCTCAAGCAGGTGGTCTTGGTGTTATCCATCGCAATATGTCTCCCGCAGAGCAAGCTGAGGAAGTCCGTCAAGTGAAAAAATTTGAATCTGGGATGGTTGTTAATCCGGTGACAATTGGACCAGATGCAACACTTGAAGAGGCTAAATCTTTGATGCGCTCTCATGGTATTTCTGGTATTCCAGTTGTTGAAGATGGTACTAAAGGTGGAATTGTTGGTCGGCTTGTTGGCATTTTGACCAATAGGGATGTGCGTTTTGCATCAAATCCACAACAAAAAATTTATGAATTAATGACGCATGAAAATTTGATTACAGTGCGTGAAAATGTTCAACTCCAAGAAGCCAAATATCTTTTACATCATCATCGTATTGAAAAGTTATTGGTTGTAGATGAACAAAATCGCTGTGTTGGTTTGATAACAGTCAAAGATATTGAGAAAGCACAATTAAATCCAAATGCTGCCAAAGATTCGCAAGGTCGCTTGCGTGTTGCAGCGGCCAGTAGTGTAGGGAACGATGGGTTTGAGCGGGCTGAACGATTAATAGATGCAGGTGTTGATGTTCTAGTAATTGATACGGCTCATGGACATTCTCAGCGTGTATTAGATACAGTTGAGCGTATTAAAAAAATGACATTCTCTCCAGCTATTATTGCTGGTAATGTTGCGACTCCGCAAGCAACACAGGCTTTGATTGATAGTGGTGCAGATGCTGTAAAAGTTGGTATTGGTCCCGGTTCTATTTGTACGACGCGAATTGTTGCAGGTGTTGGTGTTCCGCAGCTTGCAGCCATTATGAGTGCTGCAGAAATTGCTGATAAGGTAGGTATTCCCGTTATTGCTGATGGGGGGATAAAAGCTTCGGGTGATTTTGCAAAAGCCTTGGCAGGTGGGGCTTGTGCGGCTATGATTGGCTCTCTTTTAGCTGGTACGGAAGAGAGCCCTGGCGAAGTTTATTTGTATCAAGGGCGGTCCTTTAAAGCTTATCGCGGCATGGGATCAGTTGGTGCTATGGCGAGGGGATCGGCAGATCGTTATTTTCAGGATGAAGTTCTTGATGTGCTCAAATTGGTTCCAGAGGGAGTTGAGGGGCAAGTTGCTTATAAGGGGCCTATAGCATCGGTTCTACACCAACTGTCTGGTGGGTTACGTGCTTCGATGGGTTATGTGGGGGCAAAAAATTTAGCGGAATTTCGTGAAAAAGCAACGTTTGTTCGTATTACAAATGCTGGACTTCACGAAAGCCATACGCATGATGTTTCTATTACGCGAGAAAGTCCAAATTACCGGCGTCCTGTTTAATACATAAAAGCGTAGAGCTGTTTTGCAAGAGCATAAAAAACTTTTAGGATATGTTCGGAAATTACTCTTTTTGCTCTTTGTGATTTTTTATTACAATAATTTCAAAAGCACAAAGGAAGAAATTGGAGGTTAACGCTCCAATTTCTTCTGTGCGTTATAGGAAATTAAAAAGATTAACTTTTTGTCGTTTTCCGTCCCGTCTTTGACGCGCGTTGGCGAGTATTTGCCGGATCACTTTGGACGGATTTCTTGCCATTGTTTGAGGGTATTGTATTGTGGCGACTTTTAGATGGTGTTGTTTTCCCATTATTGTAAGTATTCATTATTTTCTCCTTTTAAATTATCTGGCAGAGAGCCAGTACAATAAAACGGTCATACCAATTAGTAGTTCCAAGCATTTTCTAAAAAGTTGCCTTCTGTTTTGTTGACAATCAGGTGAATGTGCCTAGCCTTGGGTGAAGTATTTTTCTAGACTTTAAAGAAGAAAGCATTTTTCAAATGTGAAATATTTGATACTGAGTACTGTTTATATAAAGTTGCTAAACACTTATTTTACCGAATAATGAGGATTTTATACTTTTTTGCGTAGTTCATTAACGAGAGGAAGTTGCTTTATGGATGACAGCCTGTTTTGCAGGCGCCAGAGAGATCTCGTATCTTTTAGAAGAATGCAAAATGCGGATGTGCAGCATATAAAATGAAGAATTTGCATATTATGGAAAAGCATAATCAGAATCACTCGGTTTTTTAATGCAAAGAGGGAATGATTTTGAGAAGGTTCCACTGGCAGTAAGAAAAATAATTTTTTTCTGCTAAAATTGTTTAGAATTTTATAGAAATTCAATAGGAGAAATGAATGCGCTTAGGTGGGCGTTTGCAGGCGGCGATAGATATTTTAAAAGAGATAGAAACGCGGCATCGCCCAGTAGGTGAAGCTTTAAAAGCTTGGGGGCTTTCTCATCGCTTTGCTGGAGCAGGTGATCGCGCAGCAATTGCTACAATTGTTTATGATGTCTTGAGACGGCGTTATTCTTTACAATGGCGTATGGAGAGTGATGATATGAAGGATGTCGTTTTTGGCACCTTATTAGACGCTGGAAAAATGACGATTGAACAAATTGATGGGGAATTAGAAGGAGATCGATTTGCACCTCAGTTATTAGGGGCGCGACAGCGCCAATCATGGCAAAAACGACAATTAGTCGATGCGCCAGACTATATTCGTGGTGATATTCCTCAATGGTGTCAAGCGCATTTACATCCTTTGTTTGTCGATAATTTGGTCGTTGAAGCTGCTGCGTTAGCAACACGCCCTTCTTTAGATTTACGTGTGAATAGCTTGAAGGCAACACCAGAAAAGGTTTTTCAGGAATTAGAAAAAACCAAAGTTCAATCTTTGTCATGGTTTCCGCAAGCCTTGAGGATTGCACCGATTGAAAAGTTTGACCGTCATCCCAATGTTCAGGTTGAGTTTGCTTTTCAAAAGGGGCACTTTGAAATCCAGGATTTGGGATCTCAAATTGTTGCCCACCTTGTAGAAGCAAAAGCCGGCATGCAGGTATTGGATTATTGTGCCGGAGCTGGTGGAAAAACATTAGCTTTAGCTGCTAATATGAAAAATCAGGGACAAATTTATGCTTATGATTCAGATAAAGTCCGTTTAGCTCCTATTTTTGATCGTCTTCGACGCGCTGGTGTTAGTAATGTACAACCACGGGTACAGAGAGAAGAATTGAAACCATTAATAGGCCAGATGGATATCGTTTTGCTAGACGCACCATGTAGTGGTACAGGAACATGGCGGCGGCGTCCCGATACGAAATGGCGTTTGACATTAGAGCAGGTAAGACAGCGCCAAGTAGAACAAAGGGCGATTTTGCATGAGGCGATAGATTATCTTAAACCAAACGGGCGCTTAGTTTATATTACATGCTCTCTTTTTGTAGATGAAAATGAGGAACAAATTTCTCATTTTCTTCAACAGCATTCTAATTTTTATCCAATAAATATGCGTGCACTTTGGCAGCAACATTTTAGTTTTTCGCCTGTGCAACCGAACTTTTCAAATTATGGACTTACTTTATCGCCAGCGACAACAAAAACAGATGGTTTCTTTTTATCTGTGTTACAAAAAAAACATTAAAACATATTTTTCGCATTTTTTATCTTAAACTTTACGAGAATAACCTTTTTCTTAAACGAATAGGCTTGTGAAAAGTGAAAGATTGATTAATAAATCTCATTAGTTCTCTTTTACAATTACTGATTGGTTTTCTATGAACATATCACATCTAGACACTGTTCTTATTATTGATTTTGGTTCACAAGTTACACAACTTATTGCACGTCGGGTGCGAGCAATGGGTGTCTATTGTGAAATTATTCCTTTTCAATTCGCTTTAGAAGGCATCAAGCGAATAAGGCCTAAAGCTGTTATTTTATCAGGTAGTCCTTATTCCGTTAATGATGACGGTTCCCCACGTGCTCCAATAGAAATTTTTGAAATTGGTGTTCCAGTACTTGGGATTTGTTATGGTGAACAAGTCATGTGTGTTCAGCTTGGTGGAAAGGTTGAAGTTGGACATGAGCGTGAATTTGGGCGGGCTTTTTTGGAAGTGCAAGAAGAGAGTCCACTTTTTGATGGTATTTGGGAAAAAGGCTACTGTTATCAAGTATGGATGAGTCATGGTGATCGTGTAACGGCTTTGCCAAAAGGTTTTCGTGTAATAGGAACATCAAAAGGTGCTCCTTATGCTGCCATTGCTGATGAAAAAAGGCGCCTTTACGCATTGCAGTTTCATCCTGAAGTTGTCCATACACCAGATGGTGAAAAGCTGTTGCAAAATTTTGTTCATAAAATCTCTGGTCTTAAAGGTGATTGGTCAATGGCTTCTTATCGTGAGCAGGCAATCGCTAAGATACAGCAGGAAGTTGGAAAAAGTCGTGTTATCTGTGGTCTTTCAGGTGGTGTGGATTCATCAGTTGTGGCGGTGCTTCTCCATGAAGCAATAGGAGATCAATTGACATGTATTTTGGTGGATCATGGATTGATGCGCAAAAATGAGGCTAAGGAAGTTCTTACATTATTCAGAGATCATTATAATATAGAGCTTATTCACGTGGATGCTGCCGATATGTTTCTCAATGCTCTAGAGGGTGAGACAGATCCAGAGAAAAAGCGCAAAACGATTGGCCGCCTTTTTATTGAAGTTTTTGAAGAAGAAACGAAAAAAATAGGAGGGGCGGAGTTTTTAGCACAGGGCACGCTTTATCCAGATGTCATTGAGAGTGTATCAGCTATTGGTAAGTCAGTAACAATTAAAAGCCATCATAATGTAGGAGGCTTGCCAGAACGGATGAATATGAAACTTGTAGAGCCGTTACGTGAGCTATTTAAAGATGAGGTTCGCTCGCTAGGGCGAGAGTTAGGATTACCGGAGCAGTTTATTGGCCGTCATCCTTTTCCAGGTCCTGGTCTTGCAATTCGGTGTCCAGGTGCAGTTACACGTGAAAAGCTAGAAATTTTACGTGAGGCAGATGCCATTTATCTTGATGAAATCCGTAAAGCCGGTCTTTATGATGAAATTTGGCAGGCTTTTGCTGTTCTTCTTCCTGTTCAGACTGTCGGTGTTATGGGTGATGGACGCACGTATGAATTTGTTTGTGCTCTTCGTGCGGTAACCTCTGTAGACGGAATGACCGCTGATTTCTATCCGTATACTATGGAGTTTTTAAGCAAGGCAGCAGCACGTATTATTAATGAAGTTAAGGGTATTAATCGTGTTGTTTATGATGTAACTTCAAAGCCTCCTGGTACGATTGAGTGGGAATAATTGAAGTGACGTTACAAACCTTTTAAGAAGAGAATATTGTTTAAAATTTGATATTCAGGAGAGTAGATAGAGAAAATAATTTTTTAAGAGAGTATTTTGCATTTTGTGTGATTTTTAAAAATTATTATTTGATCTTCTGTTTGCGAATATCGTTTAAAATTGAGGAGTATGAAGTTTTGCATGTCTGAGAAAAAAATTGTTGCACATCGTGGTGGAGCTCATCTTTATCCTGAAAATACACTTTCGGCATTTCGCCATGCAGTTGCGTTGGGAGTTGATGAAATTGAATGCGACGTTCATTTACTTAAAAGCGGTGAAGTGGTTGTATTTCATGATTTTCGTTTAGAACAATTGGTTGGGAAAAGCGGATATATTCATGATATTGATAATGAAGCACGCAAACAACTCTGTGTGAAAGGAAGTACGGAAGCTCCTCCTTTATTAGAAGAAGTGCTTGATCTTTTAGAACCAACAAATGTTGCGTTGCATCTTGAAATCAAAACATGTGGTGAAGTTGAGCGTGAAACAATTTTATCTCAAAAAGCGCTTGCGTTGATAAAAAGCCGAAATTTAGACAAACGGGTTTCTGCCATAAGTTTTGATCCTACAAGCCTTCGTCCCTTCATTGAAGCAGGAATACCATCTGGTCCATGTATTGATAGTTTTGAAGGAGATATGTACTGTTATTTTTCTGAATGGAAACAATTGGGGTATTCTGATCTGAGTTTAGATGGCTCCATTGTCTCACAAGATTTTATTGAATCTGCGCTTGAAGCTGGCTTTACTGTGGGAGTGTGGACAATCAACGGAAGAGCTCGGTTATCGCATTGGCTTGGTATGCCTGTACACTATATCACAACAGATCAACCTGACCTTGCTTTACAATTACGCGCACAAAGATAACATACATCTGTAACACAAAAGAAACTATATATTTTAACAAAATAAAGTTTATAGGAGAAAGTAAAGAACATTTTCTTAGGGAGCTAAGAAGGGCGGGATTTTTACTTTATTTACTTGTTAATTGTGCGTTTTCCAGTGTTTTTATTAAAAGTATGAAAACTCTGATGAGCAACAGTAAAGCTTAATTTTTTACCATGATCATTTGTAAGACGTTCTTTTATTTCAACAGTAAAAATAATATTATTCCAACACGTTAAAACATGACATCCTGTCCCGACAGGTTTAATAAGCTCAATTTGTGTGTGGAAGACGGGTCCTTTATCTGGATATTCGCCCAACAAGATTATTTCTGGTCTGAATGCTAAAAGGTCAGTTTCTTCACTATAAGAAAATGAATGACCTAAGTGTTGTTCTAAGATTTGGCGATCAAGAAAGTTCATAGGGGGAGAGCCAATAAAATCAGCAACAAATGTCGTTGCTGGGGTGTCGTAAATTTCCATTGGCGTTCCAATTTGCTCGATAGCCCCTTTATTCATAACCACTATTCTATCGGCTAATGTCATGGCCTCTAGTTGATCATGGGTGACATAGAGGCTGGTTGTTCCCAATGAGCGCTGGAGTGTTTTAATTTCAATACACATTTGCGCACGCAATTTTGCATCAAGATTTGAGAGAGGTTCATCAAAGAGAAAGACGCGTGGTTGACGAACAATCACGCGTCCCATTGCAACACGTTGGCGTTGTCCTCCTGATAATTGTCGTGGTTTACGGTCAAGAAACGACTCTATCTCCAAAAGTTTTGCAGCATGCGCGATACGCTTATTTATTTCGTCCTTAGGTGTTTTACGATTTTTGAGACCATATTCTAAGTTTCCACGAACTGTCATATGGGGATAAAGAGCGTAATTCTGAAAAACCATAGCAATATCGCGATCAGCAGGTTCACGATCATTGATACGCTCATTATCAATAGTGAGTTCACCTGAAGTAACTTGCTCGAGTCCTGCGATGATGCGTAATAAGGTCGATTTTCCACATCCTGAAGGACCGACAAGGACAAGAAGCTCGCCATCAGCAACAGTTAAATTTAAATCGTCAATGACCAAAATACCGTTGTCATATTGTTTTTTTATATTTGATAACTGGATTGTGGCCACAATCATTTCTCCGTTTCAATAAGACCTTTGATAAAAAGCCGCTGCATGCAAATAACGACAAGAACAGGCGGGACCATAGCCATGACCGAGACTGCCATGAGTATATTCCATTGAGGATCATGTTGGAGTGATTCTACGACAAGCTGCTTTAGAATAATAAGAACAGTTTGATGATTTTGATCAGTGGTAACTATAAGAGGCCAGAGATATTGTATCCATCCATAAATAAACATAATGATAAATAAAGCGGCAATATTACTTTTGCTGAGAGGGAGAAGAATATCTTTAAAAAATTTAAATGGTCCTGCACCATCAACACGAGCAGCTTCTAAAAGTTCATCAGGAACAGTTAAAAAAAACTGGCGAAATAAAAATGTAGCCGTTGCGGATGCAATGAGTGGAATAATCATCCCGCCATAAGTGTTTATCATGCCCAACTGTGCGACCACTGCATATGTTGGGATAATACGAACTTCGACAGGCAGCATCAGAGTGACAAAGATGAGGGCAAAAGCAGTTTTTCGGAAAGGGAAGCGCATATAAACAATTGCATAAGCCGATAAGAGCGAAATAATAATTTTTCCAATACTAATACCAAGTGCCATAATGAGCGAATTCACTAAAAGTGGCCAGAGGTTAGGTAGTCCGAGCTGCATAAGGCCATCACCAAAGATCGTTTTATAGTTTTCCAGAGCATGCTTTCCCGGTAAAAGAGGAAGTGTTCCGGAATTAAACGCCGCTGAACTATGAGTTGATGCAATGATAGCAACATAAACCGGAAAGCAAATAATGATAATACCGACAATAAGGATGGTATGGGTTAAAAATTTCAAAATAGGGCGATTTTCAACCATGATTTGCTTCCTAATATTGT
Organism: Bartonella jaculi; assembly: GCF_039543045.1. Taxonomy (NCBI): domain Bacteria; kingdom Pseudomonadati; phylum Pseudomonadota; class Alphaproteobacteria; order Hyphomicrobiales; family Bartonellaceae; genus Bartonella; species Bartonella jaculi. Next base: position 104,553 of record NZ_BAABIZ010000004.1, on the reverse strand, counting down.
ACACGACGCTCAAGCCAGCGGAACTGGATAAACGTTAGGACAATAACCATCAACATTAATATCGTTGATTGTGCTGATGATGCACCAATCATTTGGTTTTTAAAACCATCATCATACACTTTATAGACGAGAGTGTTTGTTGCACGTGCAGGACCTCCAGAGGTTATGTTGTCAATAATACCAAACGTATCAAACATAACATATTGGATATTGACGATAAGAAGAAAAAAGGTAGTTGGTGAGATTTGCGGAAAAACCACAGTCCAAAACCGTTTAAAAGGACCAGCACCATCAATAGCTGCTGCCTCTATTTGAGAACGTGGAACGGATTGAAGACCTGCAAGAAAAAAAAGAAAATTGTAGGAGATTTGTTTCCAACTGGCTGCAATCACAATAAGGATCATTGCTTGAGTGCCATTGATACGATAATTCCATATAATACCTATTTCCCTAAGAAGAAAAGGGATGGTTCCAATGGTTGGATGAAAGATAAACAACCATAATATACCTGCCAATACTGGAGCAACAGCATAGGGCCAGAGCAAGAGCGTTGTGTAGGCCTTTTTTGCACGGATAACACGATCAACACAGGCAGCTAAAAGAAGCGATATCGCCATTGCAACAACAGTGACAGAGATGGAAAATATCGCAGTCGTGAACAGTGATTGGATATAAGTAGGATCAGAAAGAATAGTCACATAATTTTCAAAACCGATGAAGGTTGTCGTAAAGCCAAAAGGATCTTCACGCTCGAAAGATGATTTTATTGCTTGGGAAGCAGGCCAAAAGAAAAACAAAAAAGTCACAATGAGCTGAGGAAAAAGCAGCCAGTAAGAAAGTAGACTATTTTTGAAATATGCATGTTTTTCTTGCATTCGTAGGGGCTCTTTAAAATATAGAGAGTCTTTAGAAGGGTGAACAAAAAAAATCTAAAAAACTCAACTGCTTGGTTGAGTTTTTACTGTTTAATGACCATAACAAAATCTTAATGATTAGCTTTCTCAAATTCACGTAAAAGTTTATTACCACGTTTAATGGCTTCATCTAATCCATTTTTCGGTGTTTTTGAGCCGCTAAGAACAGCTTCTAGTTCTTGATCAAGAATAGAACGAATTTGCGGCATATTACCAAATCTTATACCCTTTGAATTAACAGTTGGTGGGTTGAGAGTGATCTGTTTAATAGCAATATCCGTACCGACGTTTTTATCGTAGTAATGTTGCTCTTTGCTCAGTTCATAAGCAGCTTGTGTAGTTGGAAGGTAACCTGTCATCTGGTGCCATTTAGCTTGATTATCGGCTCTCGAGAGAAACTTAAGGAAAGCAGCAGCACCTGCGTATTCTTCAGGAGTATGACCTTTTAAAGCCCATATAGAAGCGCCACCAATAATTGAATTTTGTGGTGCGCCTTCTACATCATCATAGTATGGTAACATCCCAAATCCAACATTAAATTGAGCTTCGGAAACGATACCAGCATGTGATCCTGAAGATTGCATAAAGATTGCACAATTTTGTGTCATAAACATTGGGGTTGCATCTAATGCGCCGGCAGGTCCACCATAGCGGAAAATACCTTGATCAGACCATTTTTTAAGGTCGGTCCACATACGCACTTGTAAAGGCCCATTAAAGGTAAGCTCTGAATCAAGACCGCCAAACCCATTTTCTTTCGTCCCAAAAGGAATATTGTGCAAAGCTGAAAAATTTTCCATACCAATCCACTGAGATGTGTAAGCCATTGTAAAACCACAGCTTGCTGCTTTAGTTTCAAGAATTTTTTTGGAGAAATTTTCAACATCTTGCCATGTTTTTGGTGGTTGTTCTGGATCAAGTCCTGCTTTTTTAAAGATATCTTTATTATAATAAAGGATCGGTGTTGAAGCATTGAATGGCATAGACAACATTCGTCCCTGAACATCGGAGTAATAACCACTGATAGCAGGTAAATAATTTGTAGTATCGAATTCTTCTTTTGTGTCAGCCATAAGTTGATAAATTGGATAAACTGCACCTTTTGCAGCCATCATGGTTCCAGTGCCAATTTCATAGATTTGGGCGAGGACCGGTTGTTGTTTTCCGCGAAATGCTGAAATGAGTGAAATCATGCCTTCTTCATATTCACCACGAAATGAAGGAACAACTTTGTACTTAGATTGACTGGCATTAAAGTCGTTAATAAGACTTTCAGTTTGTTTTCCTAGCTCGCCGCTCATAGAGTGCCAAAAGCTAATTTTCGTTTGCGCAAAACCTGATGTTGTCATGCTGATAGCAATCGAAAATGCTGCTATAGAAAGATAAAAACGACTCATGGTTCACCCTTTCTGAAGTGATGGAATTTAGATTTTCCTTAGATTTATGGTATTACACATGAACATGCCATGACAATTTTATTACAGAAACACATTGGCTCATTTAAACAGGAACCACCAAAAGGTCAAACGAATTTGTTTAGATCTATCCAGTTTTTCTTTTATGAGTGCTATCGTGTGTTTATGCAGTCACTGTAGACATCTGATAGAGAACTAAGAGGCGGAAAATGAGGGAAGCAGAGGAGAAACTCAAGGATACAAACAGTAAATATTATTTGACTGGGACAGTACAGTATTCGGATTTACTGTTTGCAGGAGAATGTCTTTATTATAATGATGTATTTTAGTGCTTTGTTATCGCGTCGATGATAGCCTTAACATTATGTTCCATCATATCGAGATAAGTTGCAGCGGGACCGTTTTCATCTGACAATGCATCAGAGTATAGTGTTCCGCCAATTTTTAAACCCGTTTCTTTTGAAATTTGTTCTATGAGACGAGGATTAGAGATATTTTCAATAAACAATGCGGCTGCTTTATTTGTTTTAATTTGTTTGATAAGTTTTGCGACGTCGGCTGCGGTAGCTTCAGCTTCTGTTGAGGCACCTTGGGGTGCAAGTATGGTGAAGCCATATTCCTGAGCAAAATAGCCAAATGCATCATGAGATGTAATAATAATACGCTTATCGTTTGGGATAGTAGAAATCTGTTTTGTGATTATTGTCTGCATTTCATTAAGTTTTTGGATATAGGTGTTGGCATTTTTTCTGTAGTTTGCACAGGATTGTTGATCGATTTCACATAAAGCAGTGGCGATATTTTTGACATAAATCACGACATTAGGGATAGTTTGCCAAGCATGTGGATCAATACTGCTATGGTGGAGATGTTGGGTACTATGGTCATTATTTTTAATTTCGAGAGGAGCAATGTTGGTACTAACTTCAACAAGCAGTGCTTTTGTGCCGCTTGCTTTAATGAGTCTATCTATAAAACCTTCTAAATGAAGTCCGTTGATGAAAATAATATGAGCATTTTTAAGAGTTTTGGCATCATGGGGGGTGGGTTCATAAATGTGCGTATTAGCATTGGGACCGACAAAAGTGGTCATAGAAATATGGTCGCCTCCTACGTTTTTTATTAAATCTGCAAGGATAGAAAAGCTCGCGACGACTCTGATCTTATTATGTGCAGAAGCAAAAAGTGGGGAATAGGCAAGCAACAAGAAAGTCCCAAGCAAAACAAATTTTTGAACAAATTTAGGCATGTTGTTATCCTTAAGATAAAGGGAAAATCTGAAAAAGGTGTGGAAACCGTGCCGCAATAAAACCGCGTGGACTTACTAAGCAGGAAAGAAGATAAATAACTCCTGCGACAATAATGATAGCTGGACCGGAGGGAAGTGAAAGATGAAAAGAAAGCAAGAGTCCACATGTGCTCGCAATGATTCCTAAAAAGGTGGAAAGTATACAAATAGGGCCAAGACGCGAAAGCCAAAAACGGGCTGTAATGGCTGGAATCATCATAATGCCGACAGAGAGCAATGTTCCCAATGACTGGAAACCGCCAACCAGATTCAGCACGACAAGTCCGAGCAATGATATATGAACATATTTGCTTAAGGGAGAGAGTGATTTAAAAAAGAGGGGATCAAAGCTTTCTACCACGAGTGCGCGCCAGAAAATACAGAGACTACACAATGTGATCAGCATTATAGTGGTTATCAGCCAGAGAGCTTGTGTATCAATTGCAAGTACTGAGCCAAATAAGAGATGAAGGAGATCAATTTTCGAATCTTTGAGTGAAACAATAATGATGCCTGCCGCTAGCGCAATAAGATAAAAAACTGTCATTGATGCATCTTCTTTCTGAACGCTATTTCGTGAAGTCAAGGCAGTTGCTACCGCAACAATAAGACCTGCTAAGATACCACCAAGTGTCATAGAGATGAGGGAAAAGCCACAAAAAAGAAACGCAGCCGCAACACCGGGAAGAATGGCGTGGGATATAGCATCTCCTGTAAGACTCATTCCGCGGAGCATCAAAAATACGCCAATGGGACAAGCACTGATGGACAAAAGAATCGAACCGATTAAGGCGCTTTGCATAAAATGGAAATCAACGAAGGGGGCAAGGAAAAATGCGTACACGTCTTACGATCCAATAGTGCTAGAATCATAAATGGGAAGACATTGTTTTAGCGAGCTGATACGAAAAGAGTTAGATATGAGAGGTGGCATAACATGATAAGTACTATCGTTGAAAAACTGTGTTGTTTCCCCATAAAAGGCGTTTTTTTTCTTAATTTGAATCATTTGAGGAAAATGTTTTTGCACAATGAGGGGATTATGGAGTGCCGTAAGAATTGTTCGGCCCTGTTGTCGCCAATGAGCGATCAAAGCAAGAAGATCTTTTTGGGTATTATCATCCACACCATTAAAAGGTTCATCGAGTAAGATAATATTGGCATCTTGTACAATGATACGTGCAAAAAGCGCGCGCTGTAATTGACCACCTGATAGCGTGTCAAGGGATCGGGTGGCGAGTTCTGTAAGCCCAACCATTTCAAGTGCATTTTGAATCTTATACTGATACGGGCGCTGGCTTTTCCACAATCCACAGAAAGACCATAGCCCTGTTTTTATGAGAGTTTCTACATTAATAGGAAATGTTCGGTCAATGTCGCATTGTTGAGGAAGATAAGAAATACGATTTTTCTTCGGTTTTGTAATTTTACCACTCATAGGTTTAATGAAACCAGCAATAGCTTTAAGCAATGTGGATTTTCCAGAACCATTGTCACCTGTTATTGCAACCAAAGAGCCCGCTCTCAGCTTTGCTGAAAAGCTGTTTATTGCTATCCTATTCAAGTAGCCTAATGTTACGCTATCGAAATGCAGCCCCATGATCTATACCATCTTTAATTATTTTGCTTCAGATAGTTATGTTATATAATTACATTTGTCAATAAAATGTTATATTATTACATGTTTTGGGAATTAGGTACTTTGGTAGGAAGATCGTGGAAAATTCAAAATAATGGTTGAATTTTCCTTGACGAAAGAGAGAGCGTGTATACTATATATAGTATCAAAATGATTGATGATTCTAAATAAGCACAAGTGAGGGTATAGTGTGTTTCGTTTGGTGTCTAAGTTATTTCCATAATTTGATAGCAAGAATTTTATTCAGTAAGAGGAGAGCAGTATTTCTGCTGAGATCTCTTGAGAAGGGGTTTCCTTTCGTTTTTTTGTGTTGATTTTTGTTATAAAAGGGTAAAAAGCGTTAAAGTATTGAGGAGCGGCTGCTGGAAGTGTTTTAGGGGTCGTTAGTTTTTTAGGCAGCAGGAGGGAATTGTAGTGCAAGCAGAAGATTGTTTTATAACGAGGGGGTACAACTTAGATTGTAGGATAATCGTTTATTCTCGTTATAATTCTAGAATTATTTTATGAGGATTTCTGTTACATTCAGAAAGCTATATATTATTTGAATGAGAGTATAGCCATCCGTGTTTGCGTACGATTGCTGTTTTTTTGTTATTCTTGAGTATCTATAAAATTGTCAGAATTAACTCTTTTAGGGTTGATTTTTTTGGAATTGTGAAAGTTGAAGAAAATGCCGATCACTATTTATAGCAAACCATCTTGCGTCCAATGTGACGCTACCCGTCGCGCCTTTGATGCTAAGGGTATTCATTATCGTGTCATTGATATTTCCCGTGATGAACAGGCATACAGTTTTGTTCAATCCTTGGGGTATCGTCAGGTTCCCGTAGTCGTTTGTGGTGAAAATCATTGGTCTGGTTTTAGACCAGATATGATTAGTGGTCTTTGTGCTTAATGGGACTTATTGTTTATTATTCGAGCGCGACGGGTAATACGGAACATTTTGTTTCTCAGCTGGGTCAACGACTCTTCAAAATTGATAAAAAAAAGCCATCTGTGTTAGTTGATGAGCCTTATGTATTGGTCGTTCCTACGTACGCAGATGGTGAAGGAAGAATGGCTGTGCCGAAAGCAGTTATTCATTTTCTCAATGAAAGTGAGAATCGCAAATTAATTCGTGGTGTCATTGGTGGTGGGAATCGTAATTTCGGTCGCTATTATAATTTAGCGAGCAAGGTGATTGCTGAAAAGTGTTTTGTGCCTTGCCTTTATCGTTTTGAGCTACGTGGAACTGATGAAGACGTTATTTGTGTAAAGAAGGGATTGGAAAGATTTTGGAAACAGTTGGTATAGAACAATCGCAGAAATCGGATCAGATCACGGATTATCATGCGCTGAATGCAATGCTTAATCTTTATGATGAAAATGGTCATATCCAATTTGATATGGATCGGCTTGCGGCACGGCAGTATTTTCTCCAGCATGTTAATCAAAACACGGTTTTTTTTCATAATCTTAAAGAAAAAATAGACTATTTGATAGAGGAAGGTTACTATGAAAAGGCTTTGTTTGAGCTTTATGACTTTTCTTTTATCAAGAGGCTTTTTAAGCGCGCTTACGCATTTAAGTTTCGCTTTCCTACTTTTTTGGGTGCATTTAAGTATTATACCAGCTATACACTGAAGACTTTTGATGGGAAGCGCTATCTTGAGCGTTATGAGGATCGTATTTGCCTTGTGGCTTTATATTTAGCACAAGGAAAGAAGTCTCTTGCTGAGAATCTCGTAGATGAAATTATTACAGGACGGTTTCAACCTGCAACGCCGACATTTTTGAATGCGGGAAAAAAACAACGTGGCGAATTAGTATCGTGCTTTTTGTTGCGGGTTGAAGACAATATGGAATCGATAGGTCGTTCGATCAATTCAGCTTTACAACTTTCAAAACGTGGGGGAGGTGTAGCACTTTGTTTGACGAATTTACGCGAAGCTGGAGCACCGATCAAGAAAATAGAAAACCAGTCTTCAGGTGTATTACCTGTGATGAAACTCTTAGAAGATTCTTTTTCTTATGCTAATCAACTGGGTGCGCGGCAAGGTGCTGGTGCTGTTTATTTGCATGCACATCATTTAGATATTATGAAGTTTTTGGATACAAAGCGCGAGAATGCTGATGAAAAGGTTAGAATCAAAACGCTTTCGCTTGGTGTGGTTATTCCTGATATTACTTTTGAACTTGCACGTAATAATGAAGATATGTATCTGTTCTCACCTTATGATATTGAGCACGTCACAGGAAAACCTTTTAGCGATATTTCTTTGACGGAGCATTATCGCTCTTTTGTTGATAATGCAAAGATTCGTAAAAAGAAAATAAGTGCACGCGTTTTTTTCCAGACATTAGCGGAAATTCAGTTTGAATCAGGTTACCCCTATATTTTGTTTGAAGATACCGCTAATCGAGCCAATCCGATAGCTGGGCGTATAAGTATGAGCAACTTATGTTCAGAAATTTTGCAAGTGAGTGAGGCGAGTGAATTAGAAACCGATTTAACTTATCGTACTGTTGGAAGTGATATATCTTGTAACCTTGGTTCAATGAATATTGCAAAAGCAATGGAAAGTGATGATTTTGAGCGGACGGTGGAAGTGGCTGTTCGTGCTTTGACTGCTGTTTCTGATATGAGCGATATTGCTTGTGTGCCTTCCATTGCAAAGGGCAATGCCGAAAGTCATGCGATTGGTTTGGGACAAATGAATTTGCATGGTTTTTTAGCACGTGAACAGATCTATTATGGGTCTCCAGAAGCGATTGATTTCACCAATATCTATTTTTATACCGTGACGTATCACGCAATACGTGCTTCCAATTTGATCGCACGTGAACGTCAAAAAGTGTTTGCAGGATTTGAAAAATCTACTTACGCAGATGGCAGTTTTTTTGCAAAATATATTGAGAAAGAATGGAAACCGCAATTTGCGCTTGTACAAGAACTTTTTGCACGTAATAATATCGTTATACCGGACCAAAAGGATTGGCAAGAACTCAAGAAACTAGTTATTGAGTACGGGCTTTATAATCGCAATCTTCAAGCAGTGCCACCCACGGGGTCTATTTCCTATATTAATAATGCGACATCTTCTATTCATCCGATTGCTTCAAAGATTGAGATTCGCAAAGAAGGAAAAATTGGACGCGTTTATTATCCCGCTCCTTATATGGATAATACGAATTTGCATTTCTATCAGGATGCCTATGAGATTGGTCCTGAAAAAATTATTGATACCTATGCCGCAGCCACACAGCATGTTGATCAAGGACTTTCGTTAACCTTGTTTTTTCCGGATACGGCCACCACGCGTGATATTAACCGCGCGCAAATTTATGCTTGGAAAAAGGGTATAAAAAGTATTTATTATATACGATTGCGACAAGTAGCGTTGAATGGAACAGAAGTGGATGGCTGTGTTTCATGTAGTCTATAGGAGATAATCATATGACAAAGATTACAACCAAAAATCCTGTTGTTTCCGCTGTCAATTGGAATAGATTGCATGATGAGAAAGATCTTGAAGTTTGGAATCGCTTGACTGGCAATTTTTGGTTGCCTGAGAAGGTTCCGCTTTCCAATGATATTCCTTCATGGGCAAGTTTGACGGAAGAAGAACGTCAGCTAACGATTCGTGTTTTTACGGGATTAACTCTCCTAGATACGATTCAGAATACCGTAGGAGCCATTTCGCTTATGGCTGATGCAATAACAGAGCATGAGGAGGCCGTATTGACGAATATTGCGTTCATGGAAGCGGTTCATGCACGGTCTTATTCTTCTATTTTTTCAACTTTGTGTTCGACGGTAGAAGTCGATGATGCGTTTAGATGGTCAGAAGAAAATGTTCACTTACAAAAAAAGGCCAGATTAGTACTTGAGCGTTATGAAGCCAATGATCCACTAAAGAAGAAAATTGCTTCGACTTTACTTGAGAGTTTTTTGTTTTATTCTGGTTTTTATTTACCTATGTATTGGGCTAGCCGCGCCAAATTGAGCAATACAGCGGATCTCATTCGGCTTATTATTCGTGATGAAGCTGTACATGGTTATTATATCGGCTATAAATTCCAATTAGGATTTGCGAAACTTGATGAAGTCAAAAAGCAGGAAATTAAAGATTTTGCTTTTAACTTGCTTTTTGACCTTTATAATATTGAATGCAAATATACTGAGGATCTCTATGATGCTATTGGATTGACAGAAGATGTTAAAGTTTTTCTTCATTATAATGCCAACAAAGCTCTCATGAATTTGGGGTTTGAAGCTCTTTTCCCATCCGAGGTTTGTCGTGTTAATCCCGCTATTTTGGCAGCTTTGTCACCGAGCTCTGATGAAAATCATGACTTCTTTTCAGGATCGGGTTCTTCCTATGTTATTGGCAAGGCGGTTGCTACCACGGATGATGATTGGGAATTTTAATGATTGCATGCAAACAGAAGTGCACGCGGTATACCATTCAAATCTCTGCGCATTTCTAAACACTGAAAGCCATTTTTTTCAAACAAGTTGCGGACTTCTTTTTCTTGAGAATAGCCGATTTCGACAGCGATAGAACCTTTTGCTTTTAAGTAATTTTTTGCTTCATGGGCAAGTTTTCTATAGAAATCAAGACCATCTTTTCCACCGATAAGAGCGCGCAATGGATCATGTAAACGCACTTCTTTTGCAAGGTTTTGAATATCTGTTTCTGGAATATAAGGGGGGTTGGAAATAATGAGATCAAACCGATCTGTGACGGAATTAAACCAATCGCTAAGAAGAGGTGTGAAGCGTTGTATAACCCCCGCATTTTTTGCATTTTTTGTGGCTGTGTTGAGGGCATCTTCAGAAATATCGACAGCGACCGCGTAGGATTGGGGAATTTGTTTAAGAATTGTAATGGCAATGGCGCCACTTCCTGTTCCCATATCAAGAAATGTTGTTTTTCTCGCGTTTTCTACATGTTTCGTGAGGAGTGGCAAAACAAGATCTACCAACGTTTCTGTATCAGGACGTGGTTCTAAGGTATCTTCAGATAATATAAAAGATATGCCATAAAATTCCCGAGTTCCGATAATACGGTGGACGGGTTCACCAGCAATACGTCGTTGTACAGCTTTTTCTAATTGTATAATTTGCTCAGAAGAAAGGCACATATCTGGTTGGCAAATTCTGTCAGATGCATTTGTACCTGTTATCCATTCAACGAGTATCCTTGCATCAAGGTTGGCTTGAGAAATCCCTTGGGTGCGCAATTGTTCTTGTGTTTTGTGAATGATATTGTTGAGAGAATAGTAATCATTCATCCATTATCAGCCATTTCAGTAAGGAGTGCTGTCTGATGATCGGATATGAGTGCATGTATAATCTCATTGAGATCTCCTTCTAGGATTCGGTCGAGTTTATACAATGTGAGATTAATACGATGGTCAGTAACACGTCCTTGCGGGAAATTATAGGTACGAATACGCTCTGAACGATCACCAGAGCCCACTTGGTTTTTACGGGATGCGGAGCGTTCGCTTTCTGCTTTTTGTCTTTCGATGTCGAATAAGCGCGCACGCAAAATTTGGAGCGCACGTGCTCGGTTTTGATGCTGTGATTTTTCTGCTTGCACAACCATAATTCCTGTTGGAATATGCGTGATACGAACAGCTGAATCTGTTGTATTGACATGCTGTCCTCCTGCACCTGATGCGCGCATTGTATCGATGCGAATATCTTCTGGTCGAATTTCAATATCAATTTCTTCCGCCTCTGGAAGAACTGCAACGGTAGCAGCGGATGTATGGATACGCCCATTTGTCTCTGTATCAGGGATGCGTTGCACACGATGGACACCTGATTCAAACTTCAGTTTAGAAAATACACCTTTTCCTGAAATAGTGGCAATAATTTCTTTATATCCGCCAACGTCACCCTCACTAAGAGAGACAATTTCGACTTTCCATTTATGCGTATGAGCATAACGTTCATACATGCGGAAAAGATCACCAGCAAAAAGCGCTGCTTCTGATCCGCCTGTACCTGCTCGAATTTCAATAATGGCATTTTTTTCATCAGCAACATCTTTGGGCAAAAGAAGAATTTGAAGCTCTTGCTCGAGTTGTTCAATTTTTTGACATAAGAGTGGTAATTCTTCTTGGGCGAGATTACGCATTTCCATATCTATTTGCGTATCACTGATCATGGTTTTAAGCTCTACTTTTTCTTTATAGAGAGCATTTAATATTTTTATGGGTGCAACAATTGACTCTAATTCGGCATATTCAGAAGCTAATTTTACATATGTTTCAGCATTGGGATTTTCAGCCATTTGGCTTTCAATTATTTCAAAGCGCTTTTCAAGCTGTCTCATACGATCTTGTGGCAAAGAAACCATGACAATGTTGGCCTAATTTGTTAATAATACTTAATGATTGATTGCTTTATAGCATCCTATAAAAAGGGGTAATAAAGCAGAAAAGCTTTCTTGCCAATGAAAACTACAAGTTATTAAGGTGATAAAGTCTGGTTTTCATGAAGAGCTTTTTGATTATATGTACGAAATCATTAATTTAAGAATTGCGTTTTTTTCCATAAAGTTCAAGACGGTGGTGAATGATATCATAACCAAGAGATTTAGCAATTTCTTCCTGCATTTTTTCAATGATATCCGATTGAAATTCAATGACCTTTCCAGTGTCTACATCAATGAGATGGTCATGGTGTTGCCCATCTGCCTGTTCAAAACGAGACGGTCCACCACTAAAAGTATGGCGATGAATCGTCCCATTTCCTTCTAATGTTTTCATGGTTCGGTAAACAGTTGACAACGAAATGCTAGAATCTACTTTGTTGGCGCGCTGAAAAATTTCAAACGCGTTTGGATGATCGTTTGTATCGGTCAAAATATCAAGAATAATACGTCTTTGGCGCGTAATTCTCAAACCCGCAGTACGTAATTCTTGTTCATAATTTCGTTTTTTATTCATCTGAACTATTTGCTTTTTAGACAAAGGCTCCATGACAGTGTTTGTATTTTTTTTCTGAACCGCAAGGGCAACGCTCATTACGTCCAACTTTTCCCCATGTGGTTACATCATTTGGATCACGATCTTTTGGATTAACAAGCTTATTTTCTTGTGTTTGTGCCCACAAGCTGGGAGCATTTTCTTCACCTTTATTGTTTAAGACAGAGTCATCAGCATTTGTTTGCCCAAGGAGTGGTTCTGTGGGTTGCTGAATAATCTCGAAACGCATAAGCTTAGAAATAACGTTTCTGCGTAGATTTATGAGCATGGTCTGAAAGAGTTCAAATGATTCTGTCTTGTATTCATTGAGTGGATCCCGTTGCGCATAACCACGAAAACCAACAACAGAACGTAAATGGTCTAAACTTACCAAATGTTCACGCCATAGCGTGTCAATGGTTTCAAGTAATATAGCTTTGTGGAAATAAGCCATAACTTCTGGAGAGTAGCGTTCAGTACGTTCGTTTTCGAGTTTAGTGACAGCATCTGATACGCATTCTAAGATCTGTTCTTCAGCAATTCCCTCTTCTTTAGCCCATTCTTCTATTGGAAGTTCAAGATTGAAGAGTTGCTGAAGTTCCTCTTGGAGAGCTTTCACATTCCATTTTTCAGAATATGTTCCAGCTGGGATGTAGTTTTCTACAAGATCTTCAACCACTTCGTTACGCATTTCAAGGATCATTTCACTGAGATCGTCTGCGTTTAGGACCTCCATACGTTGCTCAAAAATAACTTTACGTTGATCATTCATCACATCATCGTATTTTAATAAATTTTTACGAATTTCGAAATTTCGTCCTTCAACTTTCTTTTGCGCTTTTTCGAGGGCTTTATTAATCCATGGATGGATAATAGCTTCATCTTCCTTCAATCCGAGCTTTTGCAGCATGCTGTCCATACGGTTAGAGCCGAAGATACGCATGAGATCGTCTTGAAGGGAGAGAAAGAATTTTGAGCGACCAGGATCACCTTGTCGGCCAGAGCGGCCACGCAGTTGGTTATCAATACGACGACTTTCATGACGTTCTGTGGCGATGACGTAAAGACCACCAGCAGCTAATGCTTTCTCTTTGAGTGTCTTGACATCTTTTTTAATTTCTTCAATTTTAGCAGTTCGCTCTAGCCCCTCAGGCATATCCTGTAATTCTTGTCGAATGCGCATTTCGACATTACCACCAAGCTGTATATCCGTACCGCGACCAGCCATGTTTGTTGCGATGGTTAATGCACCAGGAACCCCTGCTTGCGCAATAATATACGCTTCTTGCTCATGATAGCGGGCATTTAGAACTCTAAAGTCAGTAATACCCTCTTTTCGTAAACGTTCTGCTAATTGTTCCGATTTTTCAATAGAAGTTGTTCCCACAAGAATAGGTTGTTCTCTTTCGTGCGCTTGACGAATATCACGCACGATAGCACGATATTTTTCTTCTGCTGTTCGATAGATTTCATCATCTTCATCACGACGCTGTACTGGTAAATTTGTTGGGACTTCGAAAACATTAAGACCATAAATATTACTGAATTCTTCTGCTTCTGTTGCGGCAGTACCAGTCATACCAGACAATTTTCTATACATACGGAAATAATTTTGGAAAGTGATAGAAGCTAATGTCTGACTTTCTGGTTGAATAGCAACATGTTCTTTGGCTTCTAATGCTTGATGAAGTCCTTCAGAATAACGCCGTCCTGGCATCATACGACCTGTAAATTCATCAATAATAACGATTTCACCATTGCGAACAATATAATCCTTATCACGGACAAACAGCTTATGGGCTTTTAGGGCGTTATTGATATGATGGACGATAGCAACATTTTCTATATCATAGAGACTTTCACCTTTAAGATGCCCTGCCTGTTCAAGCATTTTCTCAATTTTTTCCGTACCAACTTCAGTGAAGGTCGTTGTTTTTTGTTTTTCGTCTATTTCGTAATCTTCTGGAGTTAAGGCAGGAATAAATGTATCAATAAGGTTGTAAAAATCGGTACGATCTTCTAGAGGACCAGAAATAATAAGGGGGGTACGTGCTTCGTCAATAAGGATCGAATCCACTTCATCGACAATTGCATAATGATGTCCACGCTGGACCATTTGACTACAATCAAAAGCCATATTATCGCGCAAATAGTCAAAACCCAATTCATTATTTGTTGCATAAGTGATGTCACATGCATAGGCTGCTCGGCGAGCATCACTATCAAGATCATGCAGAATCACCCCTGTTGTCAGTCCTAGAAACCCGAAGATTTCTCCCATTGTTTCAGCATCACGCTTGGCAAGATAATCATTTACCGTAACGACATGAACGCCTTTTCCTTCCAATGCATTGAGATAAATTGGCAAAGTTGCCATTAATGTTTTACCTTCACCAGTGCGCATTTCCGCAATGCCACAATCATGAAGCACCATTCCACCAATGAGCTGTACATCAAAAGGACGCATATCATAAACACGTTTTGCTGCTTCACGGACAGTTGCAAAAGCTTCTGGTAGGAGCAAATCAACGGTTTCACCTTCCGTCAGACGTTTACGAAACTCATCGGTTTTTTGGCAGAGTTGTGTATCGTTTAATTTTTGGAACTGTTCTTCCAAAGCATTAATTTTTACGACTTTTTGGCGAAGAGCCTTGAGGCGCCGTTCATGAGCTGAACCAAAAAATTTACGTGCAAAAACACCTAAACCGACCATTCTTGGCCCTTTCTTTTATTTGTTGTCACTATTGTCGGGTACTTCATATGCTATCCCCATATTCCACATCCCTTAAAGTATTTAATAACCAAACGCAGATGGTATCATTATACTTATCGGTGTGCAATTTTTCACTTCAATTGTAAGGTAGAGATAAGGGGATAAGCGCACTATGTCAACTTTAGTAATGCTGTTTAGTTGGCATATTACAGAGTAATTTAGAGTGTAATATGACATTTTTTCTCATTATCATTTTTTTTCAGCATCATGAAGTGGGGTGCGACAAACTAAGATGCAAGGAAAAGTTTGTGTTTTTTAAACGAAATTATCAGTTTATTTCTCTATGTTTAAAGTTTAAAATGTTATGATAAAGCAAATTGCGATCTTGGGCATGTCTTTATTATAAAGGAGTATATTTATGAAATTCAACTTTATCACACTGTTTTTGACATCAACTTTATTGGCGAGCACGAGTTTGGGGGCCATGGCCCAAGAAAGTGGTAAGTCGGCGTCGAATGATTTAAAGACTTTGGAGAAAACTTCTGAAAAAACAGATGATCCCTCTCATGTTATAGCAGTGATTGATGGGAAGAATGTTACAGTAGGGCAATTGAATGAGTTAGCGCTCGAAATAAATCCTAATTTAGCGCATTTTTCTGATGAACAACGCCGTATAACCGTCTTACAAGCTTACGTGGATATGCAAGTACTTGCTAAAGCAGCAATAAGCAAGGGGCTTGATAAGAGTGAAGCTTACAATAGACGTATGGCAGTTATGCGTGACAATGTTCTTCAGCAGCTTTATTTTAAACAGATGGTCGTTGATCAGATTTCAGACACTGATTTGGAAACATTTTACAATAAGAAAGTTGCTGCTTTACCCAAAGAGGAGGAGATTAAAGCACGTCATATTTTGGTCAAAACGAGAAAAGAGGCAGAAGCTGTCATTAAGCGTTTAAATAAGGGAGAAAGTTTTGAAGAGGTTGCAAAAAAGAATTCAACAGATGGTTCAGCCGCTGTGGGAGGCGACCTTGGTTATTTCAGTCGTGGTCAAATGGTCAAGCCTTTCGAAGATGCTGCATTTGGTTTGAAAGTTGGCGAATATACAAAAAACCCCATTGAAAGTCCGTTTGGTTGGCATGTGATTAAGGTGGAAGACCATCGTTTAAAACAACCTCCTGCATTTGATGATGTTAAAGAGATGTTGCGTACACAGTTGATAAAAGAGCGCTACCAAGAATTGATTGCTGATTTGCGTGGCAAGGTAGATGTGAAATATCTTGATCCTAATGTGAAAAAACTTATGCAATCACTTAATAAAAATGAAACGCCACTTCCGGATGAGACATCTGATGAAGAAGAAACGGAATAGTATTTTTTTATCTGTGCAATTTGATAGATTAGTTTTGTTCAAAAAGCCGAGCATTTTTGCGAGAAGTCGTTGGTTCACAATTATTTTTGTTTTATTGCATGAAATTTCCTCTGTTTTTATGGAAAATATACTGTGGCTTTAAAAATATCTCCTTTGTCTCCTCAGAACATACAGGAGCTTCCGCTATTATCTGGTGTGCGGATAGCGACGGCCGAAGCTGGGATTAAATATAAAGGACGTACGGATCTTCTTTTCATCGTATTCGACGAGCCAGCGCGTGTGGCAGGTGTTTTTACGCGCTCAAAATGCCCTTCTGCTCCTGTGGAGCATTGCCGCGCATCACTTCCTCACGGAATTGCACGGGGGGTTATTGTTAATTCTGGGAATGCAAATGCTTTTACGGGGTACAAAGGAAAGCAAACAACAAATGCAATAGCACGTGCAGCAGCGAGTGCTTTGAAGGTTGGAGAAAATGAAATTTTTATAGCTTCTACGGGTGTTATTGGTGAGCCGATGGATGCTGCCTGCGTTGTAAATCTTTTACCAAGTATGGCGGCAACAGCAAAAGAAGGAAACTGGTTGGAAGCTGCAAAAGCTATTATGACAACTGATACATTTCCGAAACTTGCTACGCGCAGATTTGATTGTGGAGGAGAGACTGTCACCATTAACGGGATTGCAAAAGGTGCTGGTATGATTGCACCAGATATGGCGACGATGCTCTCCTTTGTGGTGAGTGATGCAGATATTTCTTCGGATATACTTCAATCCATGTTACCAGAAGCAGTCCAAGGGTCTTTCAATTCGATCACTGTTGATAGTGATACTTCAACATCAGATACATTGATGATGTTTGCGACAGGCAAAGCAAAGGGAGATTTGCCGCCTCTCATGAGTAAATCCGATCCGCGTTATGAGGTGTTTTTAAAGCAATTGAGTGCGCTTTTGCATGAGCTGGCATTACAAGTTGTTTGTGACGGTGAAGGTGCTCGCCATTTAATTGAGGTTAATGTGATTGGCGCTACGACCGACGATGCCGCTAAGACTATTGCTTTGTCAATTGCAAATTCACCACTTGTAAAAACGGCCATTGCGGGTGAAGATGCTAACTGGGGGCGGGTGGTTATGGCTGTTGGCAAGGCAGGTGTTGAAGTAGACCGTGATCTTTTGGCGATTTGGTTTGGTGAACATCGTTTGGCGGTCAATGGTGAACGAGATCCTGAGTATTGTGAAGAGACAATAGGTACTTATATGCAAGGTAAACACATCACAATTCGTGTTGATATCGGCTTAGGCCTTGGTAAGGCAACGGTTTGGTCTTGCGATTTAACGAAGGAGTACGTTATGATCAACAGTGATTATAGAAGTTAAATTGATGCACCATAAATTTGACATTGGGTATCTGTATATTTTCTCAGAGAGGCTTGGGTACGTGAACTTTTCTGTTTTGGAGGAGGATGATAGAAAGAAGAGTTCTTTTTATTATCCTGGTTGGAGAGCGGTATGCGTATGAAAAGTTCACTTCTTCTTGTCGTTGCATGTGCGTTATTGGATCAAGACAATCGTGTTTTGCTTACAGAACGTCCCCAGGGAAAATCACTGGCTGGTTTATGGGAGTTTCCTGGTGGAAAGGTTGAGCAAGATGAAACGCCAGAAGCTTCTTTGATTCGTGAGTTAGAGGAAGAGCTTGGTATTCATGTTCAGGCAAATAATTTATTACCTTTAACATTTGCCAGTCATAGTTATGAAGCATTTCATCTCTTAATGCCGTTATATCTTTGTTACCATTATGAGGGTACTGTGCAAGGGCGAGAAGGACAAAGTTTAAAGTGGGTTTTTATTGGTGATCTTGATAAATATCCTATGCCTGATGCTGATAAGCCGTTGGTTCAAGCATTGAAAAAACTCCTTCTTTAATGGATTTGTGAGAAGAAAATACTGTGTACAGATAAGTAGTGTGTATTTCATAAAACATTGACGATGAGGATGCTTCAAGAGGATTTTTTTGCATAACAAACTGCTTATTGGTTATTATTATGTATATTAAAATCAATACATTAATTTACAATCATGTATTATCTTTTCGTGTTAAACTATTTCCCTTAACACTGTACTATTTCATTGCTTTAAATACTCTTTTTCTAAATCAAAAAACTTTTCAATAACAAGTAATGAAAGTGATAAGTATATTGGTTTTGGAAGGAAAAAGCAAAAGCCATAAATTATTACGTAGTCTATCCATTTTTTGTTCAGTGTCATAGTTTTCAAAATGATGCACAGTAATATTTTTTAATAATAAAGCTTACGTAGTGCCTTATGGTGTGTGTTTTCTTGTATTCTATGATGTAATCTAGATATTCATAGATAGTCTCACGCTACTACATATTATTTATTCGCGTATTTATTGGAAGAATTTTACTTTTTTCAACGCATCTCTTAGCATTATCTATGAATGTATAATACAAAATACACTGAGAGTTGCTATTTTTATGTTTGTAAAATTATCGGTTAACTTCATGATATTTTTCTATCCTTAAATCTTACACTTACTCTTATATTACAACAGTTTATGAGTTTTCTATCTTACAACTACTTTTCCAATTATACGAAAACCTATTTATCAAACTGCCATTAAATAATTTTTTGATTCAAAGTGAGGATATGTGGAACAGTGAAAAATGCTAATATCGAGAGATATAATTCGAGTTGCATAATGCTATTTTATTTTTAATATCAATATATTACATGTAAAATACAATGTTTTTAAAAAAGCTATTCGGGAAGCTGGTTGACAAATTTTTACAATATCCAAAAAAACAGTGAATATTGATAAAAATTTTTGCACAAATGCTGAATATTTTTCACACGATAACTTAGTAAAATTCCAAACATTCATAGAGAAAGAATAGAGAAAATTGGTAAAAAAGGACGCGCTCTGTAGAGCGTATATTGGAAAATCTTATTCTCTAACCTCTATTCGCACGTCCACCACTTTAAAAAACACATAAAACTAATAAGTTTATGTATAAAAAGTACAATACTCCTGAAATACTAAAGCTTAGAAAATGACTGAGTAATGTATCCCATTTGACATAAATTCAACTTATAAAAGTGTTCTTAGTCGATACGAAGCACACAGCTAACAATAGCCTACATTGTCATATTCATGTAAAACCACGTACTATATTCCCAGTGCTGGACGTCGTCTTTCTATGGGATATCGCTGACATTTTTGAGCAATACGTGTAGTTGCTTCTTCCAGTGGCTCGACCGTAACATCCATAGAAGAACCATTTGCATGAATGATATTTTTACGATCAACCATAATAGCGACATGACCTTTCCAAAAAACCAAATCACCTCGTTGAAGCTCATCACTTTCTGAGAGTGGATTTCCTATAGTTTTTTGTTGCATGTCAGTATCGCGTAAAACCACGTGACCAGCCATCATCATAGAAAGCTGGACCAGTCCTGAGCAATCAATTCCAAAACCACTGGCTCCACCCCAAAGGTAAGGTGTGTGGACAAGATTTTCGGCAACCGTAACATAATCTTTATACGCAACGTGGTCAATCGGACTGAGATGATTGCTAACGACTGCGCTCCCACTGTCAAGTATAGAATACTTGGTTCCACGGGTTTCAACTTCACTAACAACGCTTACCTTACTTCCTATGGATAAAGAATATTCCACTGGTCCACGCAAGTCAGCTTGGAAGTATTGAAAAGTACGTGGTGCTGAAACAATATGTGTTTGCTTTACGGTTGATGTACAAAGCGCTTTTGTATCAATATAGCCAACATAACCATCTTTGAGAGATTGTCCCCACGACATAGATTCTCCTTGTTCAAAGATGAGAAGTTCTTCCCCTAATAAGCACTCTGTTTGCATTTCACTTTTTTTATTATTTTCTTTAAACAGTCCAGCAACAGGTACATTAACGCGTCTTTTTTCACCTTGCACAAAGCGCTTAGCTGTAACTTCTCCTTCAAGACGTTTGTCTGCTAGATCTTCTCTGAATGCATGTAATCTCGAATCTTTAGGGAACATTTTTTTACCTTTAAATGGGCTCATGAAAATTCTATTTGTAGAACTTGTTACCCATTGTGCACCATCATCTTTACGTTGATGAAATAACAAACCAGTTCCCAATATTGCTACAGCTCTCGCATTGAAACTGTCCATAAGAGGCAGATTTATGCTTTCTAAAATGCTTTTTTGATTCACAATAAAAGGATTTAAAATGAGAGAATCTTACGGTATTCGGAACTCTCACATCCATATGCAAAACGCCAAATTATCTTTACAAATCAATTTCTTGTATCCTCAGCACAAAACCACAATCTAAAGCAATAAACAATCACTCTTGAAACTTCAGAATTGCACATCTTTGTGAATATTTTGTGTCAGACTTGATTTTTAAAGAGATTATAAAGAGCTCGAATAACTTGTGCAGATCCACCGATAGGGTAGCCAGGTTTTTCTTTTGGAACCCACCCATAAAGATCAAAATGCGCAAAATGCTCAGCTTTTTCAACAAACGTGTTAAGAAATAAAGCAGCGACTATAGAGCCAGCAAAATTATTTCCAGTTATATTGTTAAGGTCAGCGATTGGTGATGATAACATCTCCTGATAGGGTTTCCAAAGTGGCATTTGCCAAACAGGATCGGAGACAGAATGGGCAGATTGAGAAATTTGTTGTGCCCATGTTGAATCATTACAATAAAATGCGGGTAGATCTGGTCCTAATGCTATACGCGCTGCTCCTGTTAAAGTAGCCATACAAAGCATGAATTGTGGGCTTTCTTCGTCACCATAGGCGAGCGCATCGGCAAGAATAAGCCGCCCTTCAGCGTCTGTATTGCCAACTTCAACATTTAAACCCTTACGACTTTGGAGAATATCGCCTGGTCGGTAAGCATTGGCAGAAATTGCATTTTCAACAGCTGGAATTAAAACACGTAGACGAAAGGGTAGTTTGGCATCCATAATCAGTTTAGCCAATCCTAAGACATGTGCGCCACCCCCCATATCTTTTTTCATGAGTGACATGTTATTGGCTGATTTAATATCGAGTCCCCCAGTATCAAAGGTTACGCCTTTGCCAACCAACGTTATTTTAGGGTGATTTTCTTGTCCCCAAAGCAGTTCAATCAGTCGTGGTGCAGTACTGCTGGCTCGCCCTACGGCATGGATCATTGGAAAATTATGTGTTAAGAGCTCATCTCCACAAATGCTTTGGACATGAGCACGATAGGTTTCTCCCAGTTGATGTGCTTCTTTCTCAAGGGTATCAGGATTCATGTCATTGGCTGGAATATTGATGAGATCACGGACAAAAAAGACAGTTTTATAAATTCGCTGAAGTTCATCGAGATCAATCGTATCGTTGACATAAATCGATAACGATTTGGAGGAAGAATTTTTGCGATAGAGGTTGAATTGATAACTTCCAAATGCCAATCCAAGATAGCTATTTATTTCATGGGAGGCTGTTCCTTCTAAATGCCAATGGCCAGCAGGAAGTTTTTTAGCGAGGAGTCCTGTGATAAAAGGTTCATCACCATTACCAAGTCCAAAGAAAACTTTTTTTAAATGCCCATTTTCATGAGGAATGAAGAGTATTTGTCCCGCTTTTCCGGTGAAATCATTAACTTTCATCCATGCTATTGTTGATGCATCAAGCGATAAATCAGCGAAGTTTCTTTGATTTACCAAGAAGATAGGACAGCTATTATCAATACGTTTTGAGCTAAAATGGATGTAATGTAAATGCATATTTATGAAATCCTTATAGTCGTCGAAGTGCAACATATTCAACCAAATGGTTTTTTCCCTTGCGTAATATGAGATTAGAGCGTGGACGTGTTGGCAATATATTCTCTTGTAAATTTTTTAAATTAATCGTTTGCCAAAGATCTTCAGCGATTTTTGAAGCTTCCTTTTCATTGAGGTGTGCATAACGATGGAAGTAGGATTCAGGATTTTGAAAAGCTGTTTTACGCAAACGTTTAAAGCGTTCCAAGTACCAGCGACGAATGACTTCTGTTTCAGCATCTACATAGATGGAAAAATCAAAAAAATCGGAAACGAAAGGAATGATTTTTCCATCTTTGGGAAGATCACTGACTTGTAACACATTAATACCTTCAACAATTAAGATATCAGGACGATCAATAGTAATAGTTTTATTTTCCAGAACATCATAGGTCATATGCGAATAAAGTGGGGCACTAACGTTACCAATTCCTGCTTTTATAGCAGAAAGAAAGCACAGCAATTTTTTGATGTCATAAGAATCAGGAAATCCTTTACGATTCAGACGATTTTTTTGCTGTAATACAGCGTTAGGATAAAGAAAACCATCTGTTGTAATCAGATCAACTTTAAGACTGGATGCCCAACGTTTCAAAAGTTCTTGAAGAATGCGAGCGGTGGTTGACTTTCCTACCGCTACAGAGCCCGCAATCCCAATGATAAAAGGAGTTTTCCTCGTTCCTTCTTGATGTAAAAATTGCTGACGCTTGTGAAAAAGCTCCTGTACTGCTTCAACATGGCATGATAAAAGACGTGATAAGGAAAGATAAATACGTTGTACTTCTTCAAGATCAATTGGATCATCAATTGAGCGTAAACGTTTAATTTCATCAAAGGTCAAAGTAAGTGGTGTATCCGCACGGAACTGAGACCATTCTTGTGCAGTAAAAACACGATAGGGTGAATATCGATCAGAAGTAGATTTGACCAAGTTATCTTCCTGATCAATTTTTGAAAGAATCGTATCAATCATTTTATTGGTCGAGAGTTTTTTTTGCCGCAGTCATTAATTAAGGCTGGAGAGGCGGGCTGTTTTGTATTCAAACGAATTTTATTTTGCATATTCTCTTCTTTTAAATAGTATATAATCTTTGGTTAGCTTATAGTCCAGTCATTCCAGTGTGCACGGATTTGTGCCAATGAATGTCCTT
The DNA here is from genome assembly GCF_039543045.1 of Bartonella jaculi. Lineage (NCBI taxonomy): Bacteria > Pseudomonadati > Pseudomonadota > Alphaproteobacteria > Hyphomicrobiales > Bartonellaceae > Bartonella > Bartonella jaculi. The sequence goes on along the minus strand of NZ_BAABIZ010000004.1, from coordinate 81,278 downwards.
GTGCCAAAAAAGCCCATAAAAGTAAACGTGCTTTTACTGCTGATAAATAACCAGACATGAGAGCACCGGCAGCAATCATATCGACTTCTGAACCTTTATAGCCATAAGTTGCGCGGGTTGTGGAGCCATTACAGATACGGCTAGCAATAATGATAGGCATTTTTTGTGTATATTGTCGCACGATATCTGCTTCTTCAAAACTGCAGTGCCCTGATCCGAAACCAGCGATAACAAGTCCAGCATAATTCCCACTTTCAAGGCAGAACTTCATTAATTGGGTATCAGAGGATAAAGAGGAGTGTAGGAGTGCAACTTGGTGGTTTTTGTTTTTTGGAAGATCAAATGTTGTTGGGAAGAAATTGCGATCATTGAAATAAATCGGTTTTCCTTCCAAAATAGTTCCTAAAGTACCAGTTAGACCTGACTGAAATGTTTCAATTTTGACGGTATGGCTTTTCTGGACCCAATAAGGTGAGTGAATGGTATCATTGATGAGAACTAAAACGCCTCTGTTTCGACTTTGTGGATGAACAGCGACACGGGTTGCTGCTAAGATATTAGCAGGTCCATCGGCGCCTGCTTCACAGGGTATACGCATAGCGCCAGTTACAATGAGCGGTTCTGCTTTATTCCAATAAAGGGAAAGAAAAAAAGCTGTTTCCTCCAGTGTATCAGTACCTTGGGTTAAAACAATACCTTCTGCACCAGCCTTTATTTGTTGTTTTGCCCACTCTATTATTTCAAAAAGAATTTTAAAAGATAAAGATCCGCTTGGTAATTGTGTAAGCGTTTGCGCATGAATATTAGCAACTTTATTTAAATCAGGAACAGTTTTGATGAGGATATCTGAGGTTAATGTCGGTTGCATTTGACCAAGATTGTCAGCAGCCATTGCAATTGTGCCTCCCAATGTTCCTATTGCTATTTTTTTCATAATTTTTCCTTTAAAAGACGCAAACTATTTACAAAAGTTATTTAGCAACAATTTGCATTGATAACAATGATATCATTTTTTATTGCAACAAATTGAATTGTGCTAAATCATTGTGTTTTGCTGTATATGTTCTTAAATAAAGACAATAGCGATAATAAAGACAATAGCGATTGGATTTTACGTTTGATGAAAAGAAATCAATATTAAGGAGTTTCTTTATGGCAGAACATAAGCCAGACATAATGTATGGTACAACTATTATTACGGTACGAAAAGGTGGCAAAGTCGTGATGGCCGGTGATGGTCAGGTTTCACTTGGGCAGACGATTATGAAAGGCAATGCACGCAAAGTCCGTCGTCTTGGAAAGGGCGGAGCGGTTATTGCTGGTTTTGCAGGTGCTACAGCAGATGCTTTCACATTGCTGGAAAGATTGGAAACAAAGCTTGAGCAATATCCTGATCAGCTTATGCGTGCATGTGTAGAACTTGCAAAAGATTGGCGAACAGACCGTTATTTGCGTCGTCTCGAAGCAATGATGCTCGTGGCTGATAAGAAAATAACTTTAGCTTTAACAGGGCTTGGTGATGTCTTAGAACCAGAAGATGGGGTTATGGCAATTGGTTCTGGGGGCAATTTTGCTCTTTCGGCTGCTCGAGTACTTATGGATATGGATTTGGATGCGGAAAGCATTGCCCGTAAAGCTATGGATATTGCCGCTAAAATTTGTGTTTACACCAATGATCATTTTACAATTGAAACATTGGATGCAGAATTATCTTCTTTAGAGAAAGCTATTTGAATGTGTATTGTATTTTCCCCTCGTGAGACTGTTTCTGAACTTGATCGTTTTATTATTGGCCAAAATGATGCCAAACGTTCTGTTGCTATTGCACTGCGCAATCGATGGCGTAGACAACAGCTTGATGCTCCAATGCGTGAAGAGGTTATGCCAAAAAATATTTTGATGATAGGGCCAACAGGTGTTGGTAAAACGGGTATAGCGCGTCGATTAGCAAAACTTGCCGGAGCACCTTTCGTTAAAGTAGAAGCGACTAAATTTACTGAAGTTGGTTATGTGGGACGTGATGTTGAGCAAATTATTCGTGATCTTGTTGAGATTGCCATTTCTCTTGTCCGTGAAAAAAAACGGGATGAAGTCAAAGTCAAGGCTCATATTAATGCTGAAGAGCGTGTTTTAGATGCCCTTGTTGGTAAGACAGCAAGTCCTGCTACCCGTGACAGTTTTCGCAAAAAATTGCGCGAAGGTGAATTGGATGAGAAAGAAATTGAAATTGAAGTAGCCGATAATAACAGCAATAGCGCTTCGACCTTTGATATTCCTGGTATGCCTGGTGCGCAAATGGGAATTATGAATTTATCAGATATTTTTGGCAAAATGGGGAGTCGTACAAAGGTTCGCAAAACGACAGTAAAGGATGCTTTTAAGCCTCTCATTGATGATGAATCTGAAAAGCTCCTTGATCAGGATCAAATTATTCAAGAAGCACTCCGTGTTACTGAAAATGACGGAATCGTTTTTATCGATGAGATTGATAAAATTGCAACCCGAGATGGTGGGGCAAGTGCTGCTGTTTCGCGTGAAGGTGTTCAACGAGATCTTTTACCTTTGGTTGAAGGGACAACAATTGCTACAAAATATGGTCAAGTTAAAACAGACCATATCCTTTTTATTGCTTCAGGTGCGTTTCATGTTTCCAAGCCCTCTGATTTATTACCAGAATTGCAAGGACGTTTGCCTATCCGCGTGGAGCTAAATGCTCTAACAAGGGAAGATTTACGGCGTATTCTAACCGAACCTGAAGCGAGTTTGATTAAGCAATATATCGCTTTAATGGCAACAGAAGAGGTTCATTTAGAAATTACTGATGATGCGATTGATGCTTTAGCGGATATTGCCGTAGATTTAAACGCAAGGATTGAAAATATAGGGGCACGTCGTTTACAAACGGTGATGGAGCGCGTTTTAGATGAGATTTCTTTTACAGCACCCGATAAAGCTGGAACATCATTTAAAATTGATGCTGCTTATGTCAGACAATCTATAGGCGATCTTGCTGCTGATATCGATCTTTCGCGTTTCATTCTTTAAAGTGATTGCTTATTTTCGTCTATCGACGTGCTTCGATAACTTTGAAGCCATGAGCTTTTTCATGTATCAATACTGTACGGAAAAGTTTTTTTAACAATGTTTCATAAGGAAGGTGGCGGTTAGCAACAAGAAGCAGGTTGCCACCTGGCTTTAGGTATTTTGCAGCATTTATAATAAAATGCTGTCCTAATGAAACATCTGTCGTTTGTTGCGTGTGAAACGGTGGGTTTGAAATAATTGTATCATAGAGATCTATGATTGGCTCCTGCACAAGATCATGCCAATAAAAATGAATCGGACAAGAAGTTGTTATGTGCTTGAGATGCTGTTTGGCTGCTCTCAAAGCGTTGTAGTCGGCCTCATAGAGGTCGAGAGCAGTGAGTTTTTCACTTCTTTCAAGTGCAGCGTGAGAAAGGAAACCCCAACCAGCACCAAAATCGGCAGTCTTTCCGGAAATAATTTGGGGCATGTGTAGAGCAAGCGCAGCAGAGCCTAGATCAATACGGCCGTGCGAGAACATGCCAGAAGTGGTTTGAAATTTATTTTCAAAAGTAAGAGGTGGTGAGCGCAAGCATGCAATGTTTTGTCTATCCATCTGTTGCGGGACTTGAAGCCAGAATACAAGACCATGATTTTTGGATAATTTATCAGTGATGGGGACGATTGTTTTGACCCATTTCATCATTGAAGCAGCACCGGTAGTTTTGTTTCCACCGATAACAATCCATCCCCTAGGTTTAACACGTTCTAATAGATCAAGAAAACAATTTTGGTTAAAACCACGATATTTGCTTAAATGCAAAAGCGCACCATCATAGGTGACAGTTTGATCTATTTGAGGAGAACAGCGAAATTGAGCATTGGCAAATTTTAAAAAGTTTGGTCGCCAAGGCGTTATAACTTCTAAGTTTTGTGCCCATTTTAGAGCGGGAAGTTCAGTTAAACCAAAACTCAGCCAAGATTGGCTTGAATCAGGAAAGGGGAGTGCATGGTTTTCAAAAGGTAAAAACAGTAACACATGTGGCTCTTTCAAAGAAAAATGCCATTCCAATATTGGGATGGCATTTTTATTTCATGACAAGAGGGAAAAATCACTCTTCTTTTTTCTTATGACGGCGCTTGTTTTCGGATTTATTTTTTTCATCAGTGTTTTTTTCTTTTTCTATTTTTATCGAATCATCAGCAGCCATTTCTTTTCCGGTCTGTTGATCAACAATTTTCATCGATAAGCGAACTTTACCACGCTCATCAAAGCCCATTAATTTAACCCAAACTTTATCGCCTTCTTTAACAACATCCGTGGTTTTTGTGACGCGTTCTGATGTAAGTTGCGAAATGTGAACGAGTCCATCACGTGAGCCAAAAAAGTTTACAAATGCGCCAAATTCTGCTGTTTTTACAACTGTTCCTTGATAGATAACACCCACTTCAGGTTCATCAACAATTGAATGGATCCAGCGCTTTGCCGCTTCGATGGTTTTAGCATCGGCAGAAGCGATTTTAATTGTTCCATCATCTTCAATATTAATTTTTGCTCCAGTTTGTTCAACGATTTCTCGAATAACTTTACCGCCAGAGCCGATAACCTCACGAATTTTATCAACGGAAATTTTCATAACTTCGATGCGTGGAGAAAATTCGCTGAGTTCAGCACGTGCGCTGGTTAAAGCCTTAGCCATTTCGTTAAGAATATGAACTCGACCACCTTTGGCTTGTTCAAGTGCGATTTTCATAATCTCTTCGGTAATACCATCAATTTTGATATCCATTTGCAAGGCAGTAATACCATTTTCTGTTCCCGCTACTTTAAAATCCATATCTCCAAGATGATCTTCATCCCCTAAAATATCAGACAGAACAGCAAAGCGTTCACCTTCTTTAATCAATCCCATGGCAATACCTGCGACAGGTCGTGCCAGAGGAACACCGGCATCCATAAGAGCAAGTGAAGTGCCGCAAACAGTTGCCATTGAAGAGGATCCATTGGATTCTGTAATTTCTGAGACAGCACGAATGGTATAAGGAAAAGATTCCTTAGTTGGCAACATAGGGTGAATTGCACGCCATGCCAGTTTGCCATGCCCGATTTCACGACGGCCAGGAGAACCAAGGCGTCCTGTTTCACCCACTGAAAATGGTGGGAAATTGTAATGGAGGAGAAATGTTTCCTTATACATACCCGTTAAGGAGTCAACATATTGTTCATCTTCTCCAGTTCCTAGTGTTGCAACGACAATTGCTTGTGTTTCTCCACGGGTAAAGAGAGCTGATCCATGTGTTCGGGGTAAAATACCAACTTCTGATTGAATGGGACGCACTGTTGAAAGGTCGCGTCCATCAATACGCTTTTTCGTATCAAGAATATTCCAGCGAACAATTTTTGCTTGCAACTGTTTGAAAACGGTTGCGATTTGATCTGCACTGAATTTACAGTCTTCTTCTGTTTCCGGCATAAATTTATTGAGCACTTCTGTTTTAAGTGTATCAATTGCAGCATAACGTTCCTGTTTATCAGTAATTGTGTAAGCTTTTCGTATGTCTTGTTCAGCCATTTCGAGCATAGCTTTTTCAAGATCGGAGAGATCTTCCGGAATGAACTCACGTGGATCTTTTGCAGCAACTTCGGCAAGTTTGATAATGGCATCAAGAACCGGTTGAAAGCCTTTGTGCCCAAACATCACTGCACCTAACATGATGTCTTCGGGCAATTCTTGAGCTTCTGATTCAACCATCAAAACAGCACTTTCTGTTCCGGCAACAACAAGATCAAGTTTTGATTCAGGCATTTCATCGATGTGGGGGTTAAGAACATATTGTCCGTTACAGTAACCGACACGAGCACCAGCAATGGGGCCCATGAAAGGAACACCTGACAGGGTTAATGCGGCAGAAGCTGCAATCAGCGCGAGGATATCGGGATTATTTTCGAGATCATGCTGTATAACGGAAACGATGACTTGCGTATCATTTTTATAACCGTCGGCGAAGAGGGGACGAATTGGACGATCGATCAAACGTGAAATCAAAGTTTCACTTTCACTCGGCCTGCTTTCACGTTTTAAATAACCACCGGGTATTCTACCAACAGCATAGGATTTTTCTTGGTAATTAACGGTAAGTGGAAAAAAATCTTGATCTGGTTTTGGAGTTTTGGCTGAAACAACGGTTGCTAGGACAATGGTTTCACCGTAGGTGGCAATTACTGCACCATCAGCTTGACGTGCTATTTTCCCTGTTTCAAGGGTGAGTGGCCGACCAGCCCATTCAATTTCTATTTTGTGTGTTTTGAACATTTTTTATCCTTAATGACCAGTGTTCACATCTTTAAGTGCTCACATTCTGGTTTTGCGTAGCATATTTTAAAGCTATGGGCAGGACAACAAGACACTTCTGTTTTTTCACGAAAAGAGAAGAATAAATCGCAATTTAAACGCGAAGCAACTAGCAATCCTGCCCCATGATGGTTACTCATCAGTTTTTAAAGTCTTTAACGAAAAGTAGCAAATTAAAAAAAAGGGTGGATTTGTTTAGAAACACTATCCACCCATTTTTCTTTTAGCGACGCAAACCTAACTTCCTGATAAGTGTCTGGTAACGATTTTGGTCAATTCCTTTAAGGTAATCAAGCAGGCGACGGCGCTGAGATACCATCTTCAAAAGACCACGACGAGAATGGTTATCCTTTTTGTGAGATTTGAAATGGTTAGTCAAATTAGAAATACGTTCAGAAAGTACAGCGACCTGCACTTCTGGTGATCCTGTATCACCAACTTTATTTGCGTATTCTGCGACAAGAGCTTGTTTACGTTCAGCTGTAATCGACATCGCATTATCCTTTCAAAAAACGAAGAAACAAAAGCCACCCATAGCCGAGATGTCGTTCAGCCAGGGTCTGTGATAGAACAAGAAGAGTCCAAGACTCTCACTTGCTCTGGCATTTATATAGGAAAGAAGGTTAAAATACTAGTCCTTGAAGGCAACTTGAAGAGCTTCTTTCGTAAAGGGGTATGTTTTGAAAGATTGATTTTAAGGGTGCTTTATAGGAATTTTTTAAAGAATTATGCATCCTTTTGATACAAAGATTGCTGTTTTACAGAGTGTGTTGGGTAACAAAAAACGATAGAATACCGATTTGGAGGAAAAAGATGCAAAGCATTTCAATATTAAAGCTTTTTCGTAATTCGGTATTTCGAAATTTATGGGCATCCACTCTCATTTCTAATTTAGGTGGGCTCATACAGGCTGTAGGAGCGGGTTGGTTAATGGCGTTGATTAGTTCTTCGCATGCCATGGTTGGGCTTGTTCAAAGTGCTACAACATTACCACTTGTTATCTTTTCTCTGATGGCAGGCGCATTAGCTGACAATTTTAATCGGCGTCAAATTATGTTGTGTGCGCAGATTATAATGATGGTTATATCAACGATTTTAGCTGTTTTAGCCTATATGGGGGTTCTAACACCTTGGCTTTTGTTGTGCTTTACGTTTTTGATTGGGTGCGGCACTGCATTCTATAATCCTTCTTGGCAAGCAACAATAGGAGATATTGTGAGTAGGGAAAATATTCCTGCTGCTGTGAGTCTGAATAGTGTCGGTTTTAATTTGATGCGTAGTGTAGGTCCTGCTATTGGTGGTGCTGTCATTGCTACTTTAGGTGCAGCCGCTGCCTTTTTATTCAATGCAATAAGTTACATTCCTTTAATTGGTGCTTTGTTTTTATGGAAACAAAGCTATAAAAATAACCCATTGCCACGGGAGAGACTTTTAGGAGCTGTCTCGGATGGTTTGCGTTATGTTGCGATGTCACCTAATCTGCTTAATATTATGGTCAGAGCGTTCCTTTTTGGTATTGGGGCGATTTCGATTTTGGCACTCTTACCGATTGTTGTGCATAGAGTTCTCGAGGGAAGTGCGCTTCTTTATGGTACATTGCTGGGATGTTTTGGTCTGGGAGCAATGACCGCTGGTATTATTAACTCATCTGTACGGCATTATTTTCGTTTAGAGACGATTATTGCAAGTGCATTTATTGGGTTTGCTTTTTCCTGCTTTTTTTTAGCAATCAGCCGTTCGTTGATTGTAAGTCATATTGCCTTATTTCCTGCAGGTTTATGTTGGGTTTTGGCGTTGTCACTGTTTAATACATCCGTACAACTTTCTACGCCGCGTTGGGTTGTTGCACGTGCTTTAGCTCTTTATCAAACGTCATCTTATGGGGGGATGGCTGTTGGAAGTGCAATTTGGGGGGGGCTGGCTGATGGTTATTCTCCAACAGTTGCTTTGAGTATTTGTTCTCTATTTCTCATTTTTGGAGCTCTTGCGGGGGTAAAGTTTAGAATTCAGGAAATTCCCCAGATAGATCTGGATCCTCTTGATCATTTCAGAGAACCAGAGCTTTTACTTGATCTAAAAGCGCAAAGCGGTCCGATCATGATTATGATCGATTATCAAATTCATGAAAATGATCTTGAAGAATTTCTCAAAGTAATGACACGCCGTCGCCATATTCGTTTACGTGATGGCGCTCGTCAATGGGTTCTTTTACGTGATCTTGAAAGGCCTGAGTATTGGACAGAAGCTTATCATATGCCAACATGGGTAGATTACTTGCGTCATAATCACCGTCGCATAAAAGCAGATGCAGAGGTGAATAAGCTTCTGCGTCACTTAAATCGTGCACCTAACGGTATAAGAGTACACCGTATGATTGAGCGGCAAACGATACCGCATGCCAATGAGATGCATTTAAAGCCTTCTGCTGATCAGTTACCTTGATGATAAGAGGTGAAATGTAGAGAAATGAGAAGAACTTCATTCTCTTTATCGATATAGGAACATATCTTTCCACGAGAGATTTTTGTGAGAAAGAACAGCTTAAATTGTGAAAATACGCTTTGGTTTGAACTGATTTTTCTCAAGAGTACCTATAGCAAGAAGTTGGCTTTTGTAGGTTACACAAACCTCATCTTCATCAACGGGAGCATTGCTCTCACAGAGAAACACAGGATTACCCCTCATGACTCGCTGTGCTTGAGTTCCACTAAGGGCATAATGAGAAAGACAATCCAGAGCAGCGCCTGTTTCAATTAAGAATTCATCAAGTATTGTGAATTTTTTTTGGGGAGGAAGGTTATTTTCATTTGTTGTACTTTGATCCAGTATTACCGCTTTTAGCTCATCCCATGTAATGAGATCATCTTCATAAAAAGGTGCAACTGCAATACGCCTTAAATCGGCAATATACCCATAACAACCGAGATCACGTCCCATATCGCGTGCTAAGGAGCGCACATAGGTTCCTTTTCCGCAGGTTATTTCAAAGACGGAATGTTTTTTGCTGGTGTTTTCGATCAATTTAAAAGTTTCTATTTCCACTTGACGGGGAGAAATTTCAACAACTTTACCTTCACGCGCTAAATCGTAGGCACGGTTACCAGCAATTTTGATTGCTGAAAATTGTGGGGGTGTTTGCAAAATAACCCCCGTATATTTAGGCAGAAGGGCGAGTATCTCTTCTTGAGTTGGACGTTTGAGAGATGTTTTCGTTATTTCCCCTTCTAGATCGTCTGTTGAGCGTTCTTCTCCCCAGACAATTTTAAAACGATAGGTTTTTGTGCCTTGCATAACGTAGGGAACAGTTTTGGTTGCTTCGCCTAGTGCAATGGGTAGGAGACCAGAAGCAAGGGGATCAAGTGTACCAGCATGTCCTGCTTTTTGTGCATGAAAGAGCCATTTGATTTGTGAGACAGCTTCTGTTGATCTCATTCCTTTTGGTTTATCAAATATGACCCAGCCAGAAACAGATCGGCCTTTTTTTTTGCGTTGCCGTGTCATGTTTTTTTAATCCTCATGTTCATCAACACGGTGAAGATCACGTGCTACCTCAGGAGAGCGGAGCAGGGTATCAATTTTTGAAAAATTATCAAAACTGCTATCAAGCCGAAAACGCAGTTCAGGCATATATTTCATTTGTCGCAACGAATGACTGATTTCTCCACGGATAAAGCGACTATGTTTATTGAGGATATCAACAACATCACCATGAGAAGTGTGATCAAGAGTGCTGAGAGGAGACACAAAGCAGGTGGCAATTTTCAAATCTGGTGACATGCGTACTTCAGAGATAGAAATCACCATATTTTTCAAGACATCGTCAAGTAAAATACCGCGCTGCAATATATGAGCTAATGCGTGGCGTACTTGCTCTCCGATTCTTAATTGCCGTTGTGATGGATTTGCATTTTTCATAAAAGCTTTATCCTTATTACAATTCCTCTTCCCTCTATCACTTTAAAGGATAAGAAAGAACAATAGCCTATAACTCCCACTTTTTCTCATTTTACGAAAGAGTAAAGGCATTGGATTATTTTATAATGTGCGATTAATATGTTCGACGCGGAAGATTTCAATAATGTCTCCTGCACGCATATCTTCATAGTTTTCGAATGCGATTCCACATTCTTGACCACTTTGGACCTCATTGACTTCATCTTTGAAGCGCTTGAGTGTTTTAAGCTTTCCTTCATGAATGACAATATTATCGCGGATAAGGCGGACACCCGCTCCTCTTTCTATTTTACCTTCTGTAACGCGGCATCCAGCAACTTTTCCAATTTTTGTAATGTTAAAGACTTCCAGAATTTCGGCATTACCAAGGAAAGTCTCGCGCTGCTCTGGTGAGAGTAATCCTGACATAGCAGCTTTTATATCATCAACAAGGTCATAAATGATGTTATAATAGCGAATTTCAATTCCTTGTATTTTAGCACAATCACGTGCTTGTTTATTAGCTCGAACATTAAAGCCAATTACAGCAGAGTTGGAAGCTTCAGCAAGAGAAATATCACTTTCAGTAATACCTCCAGCACCAGAATGGACAATGCGTGCACGTACCTCTTCATTTCCTAGTTTTTCTAATGCTGAGGCGATTGCTTCAATTGATCCCTGCACATCTCCTTTAATAATAAGGGGAAATTCTTTGACACCCGTGGTTTGTAATTTGGTCATCATCTGTTCAAGAGAACCGCGAGAACTTGTTTGGCGTGCTACAGCTTTATCACGTGCTAATCGCTGACGATATTCAGAAATTTCCCGCGCCTTTGCTTCATGTGTGACGACAGCAAAACGGTCACCAGCTTGTGGTGTTCCTTGCATGCCCAAAATTTCGATGGGTGTAGAGGGGAGTGCTTCTTTAATATGGCGACCATGATCATCAATCAAGGCGCGTACACGGCCCCATTCATTGCCTGCAACGATAATATCAGAAGGATGCAATGTGCCTTTTTGAACAAGAACTGTTGCAACAGATCCACGACCCCGATCCAATTTGGCTTCAATGACAACGCCTTCTGCGGTTCGTTTTGGATCTGCTTTGAGATCAAGAATTTCAGCTTGAAGGAGAATAGCTTCGAGAAGTTTATCAAGATTTTGTCCCGTTTTAGCAGAAACTTCGACCTCCAAAGTTTCTCCGCCCATAGTTTCAACAAACACTTCGTGTTGCAAAAGTTCTGTACGCACTTTTTGGGCATCAGCAGCTGGTTTATCAATTTTATTGATCGCAACGATAATAGGCACACCAGCGGCTTTTGCATGATTGATTGATTCAATTGTTTGCGGCATGACACTATCATCAGCAGCTACAACCAGAATGGCAATATCTGTAACACGGGCTCCACGAGCGCGCATTGCTGTAAATGCGGCATGCCCAGGCGTATCAATAAAGGTAATCTTTTGACCATTTTGTTCTACTTGATAAGCACCAATATGCTGTGTAATACCTCCTGCTTCACCAGAAACAACATTTGCTTTTCGAATAGCATCGAGAAGAGAAGTTTTTCCGTGGTCAACATGGCCCATAATTGTTACGACTGGTGGACGCTGCTGCATTTTTTGAGGATTATCAGTTATATTAAAGATGCCTTCTTCTACATCAGATTCTAAAACACGTTTAACAGTGTGGCCGAATTCAACGGCAATAAGCTCGGCAACATCTGCATCAATAACGTCTCCAGGTTTCATCATTTGTCCCTGTTTCATGAGAAATTTAATCACATCAACGGAACGTTCAGTCATGCGCTGTGCGAGTTCTTGAATGGTAATAGTTTCTGGAAGAACAACCTCGCGAGAAATTTTTTCTTTTGGTTCTTGGTTTTGCGCACGTTTAAATTTTTCTTGCCTACGGCGCATTGCAGCCATCGAACGCCCACGTGCACTTCCTTCTTCGTCTAGTGCACTATTGAGGGTGAGCTTTCCACGACGTCGCTCATCGGCACCTTTTATCACTTTTGGTGCACGCACTTCTGACTTAGCAGGAGTAGCGCGTCGGCTATGTCGATCGTCATCTTTAGTTTCATCTGCTTTACGTTTTTCAATTACAGTTGTATTTTTAGGCGTAATAGGAATATCTATCGGTTCTATTTGAGGGTGAGCAAGGGGAAGAGGTGAAGTTTGCACCGTAGAGCTTTGTTCTTCTTCTTGATGTATTTCGGTTTCTTGAATTGCCTGCTGCAAACTTTCTTCACGCTCTTTGGCGCGCCTTGCTTGCTCTTCGGCTTTTTCACGCGTTATCCTTTCTTGGATATGTGCTTCTTCTAATGCGCGAAGTCTTGCTTCCATTTCAGCTGATGAAAGATTGTTTTTGGCCATAGGTTCGCTAGGCTTAGCTTCTTCAAATCGTGGTTTAGAGCGTTGCTGGGCCACATGTGGTTTCGTAATTGGCTGTGATATTTCAGTTTTTTCATCAGGTCGCGTAATTTTGCGTCGCTTGGTTTCGACAACCACAGCCTTCGTACGGCCATGGCTAAAGTTTTGTTTGACCGTGCTCGTTTCTAGGACTGACCGTTTTAGGGTTAGTGTCCTCTTGACTGTTGTTTTGTCATTATTATTTTCACTCATTGTACTTCCTTCACGGCTTTTGCCGTCATCTCACTAGGCTTGCTATGCTTGTCATCACGATAGGCGAGCAGCCTGTGTATCGCTTTGATAAACCCTTCGGCAGCCTTGGTGTCCAATAAGGCCGCATGCATCACAGGATTAGAGCCAAAAGCCATCCGCATTTCATCACTTGTAAATAAAGATATTGTTTTTATATTCCGATTTGTTTGTTGTTGTATTGTATGGATGGCTTGTGCAATTTTTCGTTTCCCATCTTCTGTAGTTTCTTTAGCATGAAGTACGAAGATAACTTTACCAGAACGGATAGCAGTATCAACTTTGGTTGCTCCCATGACAACGGCACCTGCTTTTCGTGCCATGGAAAGGCTTGAAAGAGCGGCTTTTAGCAAAAGTGTATCAACAATATGCGCAAGATTTGACGCAACTTCAACATCTGTTTTAAAACTTTTGTTAAAAGCTTTACGTTTGATCGCTTCCTCAATTACAGAGCGGTGTGAGGAAACCCAGACACCGCGTCCAGGAAGATTGGATTTAAGGTCAGGGACGATTTGATTATTGGGACCAATAACAAAACGGATCAGCGTTTTTGCTGAAGCATTTTTTCTTGTCACAATGCAGGTCCGTTCATTCATTTAAAGTGTATCCATATCCAAATTATCTATTTTTTCGTTTTCGGCAGAACTTTTACTTTCGGCAGAATTTTCTGTAATAAGATCGGCTTGGTCTATCCAGCCTGCTTGCACACGTGCAGCTAAAACCATAGCTTCTGCATCAGCCCGTGTAATCTCAAATGGAGTCAGAATACCAGAAAAATTCTGTGTTTGACCATCCTTACGTTCTCTCCAGCCAACCAAATCATCGACTGCATAGCCTGCAAAATCTTCCATTGTTTTTACACCATCTTCACCAACAGCAACCAACATAGCATTTGTCATTCCAGGAAGTATTCGCAATGCATCAGAAACACCGAGTTGTTTGCGTTTTTCATCAAGTTCTTTTTCTTTGTGTTCTAGATATTCACGCGCACGGCTTTGGATTTCAGTAGCAGTTTCATGATCAAAACCATCAATGGAAGCGATTTCTTCAAGATCAATATAAGCAATCTCTTCAATAGAAGAGAAGCCTTCTGACGCCATAACCTGCCCGATCATTTCGTCAACATCTAAAGATTCCATAAACAGCTTACTGCGTTTAGTAAATTCTTTTTGACGGTTTTCAGATTCTTCTTGTTCCGTTAAAATATCAATGTTCCAGCCTGTTAGTTGCGAAGCTAAACGAACATTTTGTCCACGCCGACCAATAGCAAGACTGAGCTGATCATTAGGGACAACAACTTCGATACGTTCTGCATCTTCATCGAGGACGACTTTGGAAACTTCAGCAGGTTGGAGTGCATTGACGATAAATGTTGCGGCATCAGGTGACCAAGGAATAATATCAATTTTTTCACCTTGTAATTCTGCAACAACAGCTTGAACGCGACTTCCGCGCATCCCGACGCATGCTCCAACGGGATCAATGGAACCATCACGTGAAACAACAGCAATTTTAGCACGCGAACCTGGATCACGAGCAACAGATTTAATTTCTATAATACCATCATAGATTTCTGGCACTTCCATGGTAAAAAGTTTTACCATAAATTGAGGATGTGTGCGTGAAAGGAAAATTTGTGGCCCCCGCGATTCGCGGTGCACATCATTAACAAAGGCACGAATACGATCTCCATAGCGGAAGGCTTCACGTGGAATTAATTCATCGCGTCGTACAATAGCTTCACCACGTCCTAGATCGACGATAACATTGCCATATTCCACACGTTTTACTGTACCGGAAATAATTTCACCAATTTTATTTTTGAATTCTTCGTATTGTTGATCACGCTCTGCATCACGTACCTTTTGTACAATAACCTGTTTAGCAGATTGCGCTGCAATACGTCCAAAATCCATGGGAGGCAAAAGGTCGAAAAAAAACTCCCCAATTTTTGCGTCCGCTTGACGTTTAAGCGCATCAGATAAAGTAATTTCAGTGGTATAATCTTCAACGACATCAACAATTTTAAGCAAACGTTGTAATTTAATTTCGCCTGTTTTTGAATTGATCTCAGCACGGATATTGGTTTCTTGACCATAGCGAGAACGCGCCGCTTTCTGAATAGCATCGGCCATTGCAGAAATAACAATTTCACGGTCAATCGACTTTTCACGTGCAACAGCATCTGCAATTTGCAGAATTTCAAGCCTGTTAGCGCTTGTAGCCATCGATTTTCTCCTTCTTTGTGCCACACGATGGGCATTGATATCCAGTGATATTAATTCTTGTGATTTTGTGCCTGTTTTGAGCCGTTAGGGTTATCTTCTGGAATAAACTGTTGACTTAAATCTTTATTTTTTTTCAACGCATCGCGAATAAGTTCATCGGTAAGTACCAAGTGGGCATCAATGATGTCATCAAAAAGAATAGAAGTATACATGGCTTCTCCATAGGCCGCTTTATCGGTGTTTAAGGTAAAGCCATCTTGCGTAATATTTGTGAGCATTCCACGAAATTTTCGGCGTCCATCAATTGTTATTTTCGTTTCAATTTTTGCTACATGTCCTTGCCAATGAAAAAAGTCAGATTTTCTTACCAGTGGACGATCAATTCCAGGAGAGGAAATTTCTAAATGATATTTGCGTTCAATAACATTTTGTACATCAAGAAGGGGTGAAACGGTTCGACTAACAGTTTCGCAATCTTCTATTGTCATAGAGCCATCAGCACGTTCGACCATAATTTGAAGTGTTAAACCATTTTGTCCAAGGAGTTTTATGCGGACCAAACGAAAACCTAAAGGCTTAAGCAATGGTGTAACAAGAGCAGCAACTTGTGCTTCTATGCCGTTTTCTTCAAACAAACGCGGCTCATCAATATCACGCATTCTTTCAGTTTCGCTCATACACTTTATCCAAGTTAGCTTCATCGATGCTATGACATAAAAAAGAGCGGGTCCAGACGGCCCACTCCTCATCATAAGACCAAGAATTTACCCATTGATACTCTTAAATTCAAAGTTTTTCAAGTTATTTATAAGAAAAGCGTTTCATCATTTATTTTTTAATGAAAGTAAGATAGGCAGGAGTTCGACCTTCACGTAAAGCTTTTGCTTCATAGCGGGTGCTTGTCCATAGCGGATAAGGTGTTTTCCAATCTTGCGGGTTTTCTGCTTCCCATTCAAAGCTGTGATGGTGGATACAATGGTATAGTGTCCAGTTTATATAGCTTTCTATATCGCTGGCAAAGCGAAATTTTTTGCCTGTTTTAAGAACGCGTGCAAAACGGTTAAGATTTTTGATGTTAATGAAGCGTCGTTTCCAATGCTTTTTTTTAGGCCATGGATCAGGATAGAAAAGGTCTATTCCGTCAAGTGATGCATTTGGGAGCCAATCAAGGAGATGTGTAGCATCATCATCATAGAGGCGAAGATGATTTTGATGCTGTTTATGCTGTTCAAGAGACATCAGCATTTTTGCCATGCCATTGATAAAGGGTTCGATGCCAATAAAACCAGTTTGTGGAAAATGCTCCATTTCATGGAGCAAATGTTCACCGCCACCAAAGCCAATTTCAAGCCGGATTTCATTTACTTTGCTGGGAAATAAGGACGTTAGGTCTAAAGGTGCAGAGTTATTTAAATCAATGCTAAGAGCTGGAAGAAGCATTTTTATACGCGTAAGCTGGCTGTTTCGTAACCGTTTTCCTTTTCGGCGACCAAAAAAGGCTTCACATGTACGCGCATTTTGTACAATCATGGCATTTTAATCGTTGTTTGAAGCGTTTGAATGAGATCGGTTTTTTCCCATGAAAACGAACCATCATGTTTTGGCTTACGTCCAAAATGACCATAAGCAGCTGTTTTTGCATAAATCGGTTTATTGAGGTTAAGATGTTTTCGGATGCCTGTTGGTGAAAGGTCCATTATTTTACGGATTGCGGCTTCAAGAACACTTTCATCGACTTTTCCTGTTCCATGGAGATTAAGATAAATGGACAAGGGTTGCGCAACACCAATTGCATAGGAGAGTTGAATGGTGCATCGTTCTGCTAAATCAGCTGCCACAATATTTTTAGCCAGATAGCGTGCAGCATAAGCTGCAGAACGATCAACTTTTGTTGTATCTTTTCCTGAAAAAGCGCCTCCACCATGGGGTGCAGCGCCTCCGTAAGTGTCAACAATAATCTTGCGCCCCGTCAGCCCTGCATCGCTTTGAGGACCACCGATGACAAATTTTCCTGTTGGATTAATGTACCAACTGCATTGATCAGAAATAGGAATATCATGTAAAGCTTGACGAATATAAGGCTCAACCACCGCACGTACTTTATTGGAATCCCAGCTCTCATCTAAATGCTGTGTTGAAAGAACAATGGATGTTACCTCTGTTGGTTTTCCATTTGTATACCGGATTGTTATTTGGCTTTTAGCGTCTGGTCCTAATTTTCCAGTTTCACCTTCTTTTTTATGGCGGGCTTCGGCAAGAAGTTTGAGAATCTTATGTGCATAATAAATGGGCGCGGGCATGAGATCTGGTGTTTCACGGCAAGCATATCCGAACATGATACCTTGATCTCCTGCACCTTCTTCGCCATTCCGATCTGAAGCGTTATCAACTCCCTGTGCAATATCAGCCGATTGGGGGCGCAAAAGAACATCAATTTTTGCGGTTTTCCAATGGAAGCCTACTTGTTCATAACCAATTGCACGAATAGCACGGCGCGCTGCTGTACGAAAAGGAGTAGGATTAATGAGTGGAAAACCAGCTTCATCATAGATAAATTGCTTATTTTTATCCTTTTTTAAGAGTGTATCAGGAACACGTACTTCACCGGCAATAACAACGCGATTTACACTTACTAAAGTTTCGCAAGCGATTCGTATAAGCCATGGATCAGTACCAGTTTTTTGAGCTTCCTTATAGATCATATCAACGATCTCATCGGAAATACGATCGCAAATTTTATCAGGATGTCCCTCCGATACTGATTCACTTGTAAAAAGATAATCTTGATGCGGCATAGGAACTCCTTCAAAAAGAAAACCAACAATTTATTGTTTATTAAAGCTGCTCCTATTTGCCAATCTCGTAGCAAATCGTCAATGCTGATTTATAAGGTGAATGAAAGAAAAGAGATAACTTTATAGCTTGTTTGTCAGATCTTCTTCAGAAAGTGCTTTTGCTAAATCAATGATTTTTCGACGCACTCTAGTATCAGATATATTTGTGAAAGCACGCATAAGCTGGATTCCTTCACTGCTAGAGCAAAAATCCATAAAACTGTTATCGCTTTCAGCAAAGCCTTCTACCTGTTGGGTATTAATGCCTTTATCAAAAAAATACGAAACAGGTACATCCATAATCTCCGCGATCGCTTGAAGACGACTTGCTCCAATGCGGTTTGTACCTTTTTCATATTTTTGGATTTGCTGGAAAGTGATACCTAATTTTTCCCCCAGTTTCTCTTGGGTGAGTCCTAAAATATTACGACGTAAACGAATACGAGTTCCGACATAGATATCTATAGGATCGGGTTTTTTTCTAGTTTCGGTCATAATGCAACTCTTCTAAATTTCCAAACACTTCACTTCTAAATCAACACCAGATTTATGTGAGGTTGATTTATCATACAATAAAATAATATGTAACACTTTTTCCCGACGCTCGTGGCACATATAACATGATACCGTACATGGGCATTCGATCATTGAAGCTGTTTTGTAGAACCAAAACAAACACGGCACAATAGCATAAGAATGAATAAGATAAAAGTAGAGAATATTTTGTATCCATTGCTTCCTATGGTGGCGATTGATGATGGAATTGGCGAATCAATAATGTCAACAGCATTCTGTTGGAGAGCTACAACGATTCGTCCATAAGAATCAATAACAGCCGATATTCCATTATTAGCTGCTCGAATGAGGGGGATTCCCAGTTCCACGGCACGAAGTCGCGCTTGTTGAAGATGTTGGTATGGACCAGGTGTTATGCCAAACCATGCATCATTTGTAACATTAATGATTGCTTGAGGAGAGGGGCCTTTAAAAGTCATTTCATTGGGAAATATTGCTTCATAACAAATCAGCGGAAGATAAGAAAATCCGTTCGGTATCATGACAGTTTTGCGTACACTCGCAGCACTATATCCACCAATAGTATCAGAAAGGATATGCAATCCAATTTTTTTCAACAAATTTTGATAGGGAAGATATTCACCAAAAGGAACCAAGTGAAGTTTATCAGAAGTATTTAAAACATTACCCTTAGCGTTAATGACTGCAATTGTATTAAAATATTGCGTTTGTGCATTGGCAGGATCATTACTGGCACGTATAGCACCAATAATAGCCCATTGTTTTGGCTTAAGAAGAGAGGCAATACGCATTGTGATATTATCAGAGTTATCACCGAGAAGGTAAGGAAGAGATGCTTCAGGCCATACGATAAGGTCGGGTTCTGGATTCTGATCCGCTGTGGATGATGCAGTCAAATTCATATGGGCTGTAAATATAGCTTCTCGTGTAGTATTGCTCAATTTTGTGTTTTGTGGGATAGAAGGCTGAACAATACGCACCCAATAACTACTTTTTTGATAATCAGCCATATTAGGTGCGGTTTTGAGACGATATAATCCAAAACCACTGTGAAGTAATAGAAGCGCTAAGCAAAGAGAAAGTGCGTTTTTCTTTTTTTCACCTGTTAATAAAACAGTAGGTAAACTGTAGACTAAGACGGCAAGAATATTCATTCCGTAAAGTCCCACGATTGCATCTGATTGCATGAGCATAGGAGTTGGCATAACTGTATAGCCAAGAGCATTCCATGGAAAGCCTGTGAACAGGAGTGCGCGCATCCATTCTGCTAGTCCTAGCGCAAAGGCCAGAACAAAAAAGCGCGCTATTCCCTTTGTCCATAACAAACAGGCAATAAAGCCCGCAAAAAACCAGTAAAGAGAAAGATAGAGGGGAGGGCCCAAAATGGCAAATGGCACTGCCCAACCAAAAGCAACGGGATCTGTCAATAACGCATTGCATAGCCACCAAAGGCCGCAAAGAAAATAACCGAAGCCAAAGATTCCACAGCTTAAAGCATAGGTTAGAAGGCGTTTTTTATTGTTTTGGATGGTATTTATTTCATCAAGTAAAACAATGAAGATAGGAAAAGTTAAAAAGCAGAGAGGTATTAAATAAAAGGGTGGAAGTGCAAGAGCGGTAAAGGCACCACACAGAAATAGCACGGCTTGTCGTTTCCAACCAGTGAAGGAAAGTAAGCAAAGTATGAAACTTTTTGAAAATACTAGGCTATTCCTTGTAGATGATATTTTATTTAAAATTTTCATTCTCCGAGATACGAAAAATGCGCAATCGCTTAATTCGACGTTTATCAGCTTCTAGAATACGGAATCGATAGCCTGGTACCGCCTCAATAACTTCACCTTTTGCAGGAATGCGATCAAGAATGGAGACAATCAAACCACCGATAGTATCGACTTCATCACCATATTCCCCTACGATAAAATCAGGACCGAGAGCTTTTTCTACATCTTCTAGTTCGGTTCTTGCGTCAACGAGCCATTTATTGTTGGGTTCACGTACGATAGCGTTATCGACATTATCGTGTTCATCTTCGATATCACCAACGACCAATTCGACAATATCTTCCATAGAAACTAAACCATCTGTCCCCCCATGTTCATCAATTACCAAAGCCATTTGTGTTCGTGTGGCTTGCATTCGTGTCAGTAATTGGCTTGCAAGCATGGAGCTAGGAACGAAGAGAACTGTTCGAATCAGGTCTAATTCACCGATTGGAGTATGTAAATCTGTGTGGTTTAACTGCAATGAATCGGATGTTTGCTCTGTCTGGACTGATTGTATAATAAAGCGCGTTATATAACTTAGGATATCACGAATATGGATCATACCTCGCGGATCATCTAAGGTTTCAGCATAAACAGGGATGCGAGAATGGCCAATTTTGGCAAAACATTTAAGGGCTTCCTCAAGAGGGGTGTTTATTTCCAAAGCCTCGATTTCAGAACGTGGAATCATAACATCATCAACGCGTGCTTCACGCAAACGTAAGATGTTATGCAGCATAGTGCGTTCTTCAAGTGAGAAGAGAGCTGTATCTTTTTCATTATCAGCAGTGAGTGCAACGGTGAGATCATCGCGCAGTGACGAATTGCGTCCACGTAAGAACGAAAACAAATGGCTCATCAGAGAATTTTTTTCCGTATGATTTGTCTTTGAAGAAGGATGTTCTTCAATATTAGAAGACGTTTGACTATTATTGGGTGCATTTACTTTGTTTGCCATAGTTTTAAATTTTCTAGACTTTTTTTATAATAGAGGCATAAGGTACTTTAAATTTTAGAATTGTGATCTTGTTAAGATAATTCAGCATAAGGATCCTTTATGGAAAGCTTTTGGAGAATTTCTCTTTCGAGTTTTTCCATGTGATATGCTTCATCATCTGTTTCATGATTATAGCCAAGAAGATGGAGGACGCCATGGACAATCATATGCGTTAAGTGGTCCTGAAATGATTTTCCTTCTTTTTCTGCTTCAAGAACAACAGTTTCTCGCGCAATGATGATATCACCAAGCATGTTTTTAGGAGAATCTCCAGCTTTAAGGGGAAAAGCAGGAAAAGATAGCACATTTGTAGGTTGGTTTTTATTGCGCCAGAGCGCATTTATTTTTGCCATATGTTTGTCATCCGTAAAAAGCAGGCTGATTTCGCTTACAACATTCCCCAATGAAACATGATGCATTGTCGTTTTTAATGCTTTTTCAGTGATATTATAAAGCATTTTTTTATCATTCCACCCCGTGCTTTCAACTATTATATCAATAGTAATCATGACAAATCAAATTCACTTTCCTGATGTACCGTATGAAAGTGTTCTTTGTTTTGTGCTCCAGAATCACGATCATAAGCACGGACAATAGCGCTAACAAGAGGATGACGTACAACATCTTTTTCATCAAAACGAATAATTGCAATATTTTCTACATTTGAAAGAATGCGTATTGCTTCGGTTAAACCTGATTTTTGTCCTGTAGGCAAATCAATTTGGCTTACATCACCGGTAACGATCATACGTGCTCCTTCCCCAAGACGTGTGAGGAACATTTTCATTTGCATAGGTGTGGTATTTTGCGCTTCATCAAGAATAATAGCCGCATGAGTAAGTGTTCGTCCACGCATGAAAGCAAGAGGAGCAATTTCTATGATACCAGAAGCTAAAATACGTTCTACTTTTTCGACAGGTATCATATCATAGAGCGCATCATAAAGTGGACGTAAATATGGGTCAACTTTTTCTTTGAGATCACCGGGAAGAAAACCAAGGTGTTCTCCAGCTTCAACGGCTGGACGTGAGAGGATAATTCGTTCAATGATACCACGCTCTAAAAGCATTGCAGCATGAGCAACAGCAAGATATGTTTTGCCTGTTCCTGCTGGTCCTATGCCAAAAACAAGTTCAGAGTGTTCCATTGCGTGTATGTAAGCATCTTGTGTCGGAGTTCGAGCATGGATAGTTTTTTTATGGGTATTCAACCGTGCTAGTATACGTTTTGTTGCAGATTGGTTTTTTGTTGGCGATTCTTGTTGTTTGTGTGGCAAGTTTGCCATGGCAATCGCTCCTTCTATATCCGATAAAGTGAGCTCTTGGTGTGTTTTAACGCGTTCATAAAGCTGCTGTAACACATATTGGGCATGCTTTGTGGCGGTAGTTTTTCCATGGATTAAAACTTCATTGCCGCGTGGATGGATGCTAAGTCCGAGTTTTTGTTCGATATAAGTAAGATTTTCGTCGAATTTACCAAATACTGCTTTCGCATATTTATTATTTTCAAAAATTAAAACAACATGATGAACATCTGATGCGTTTGCTTTTTCTGAGATAATAGCATTTTCAGAGAAAGTATGCATTTTCTCTTTAACACGCTTTACTTTTTCGGTTGAACTTTTCAACCTATTCTCCCATATTTACTAAATGTTGCACACTTTTTCGAATAAACTTCATAAAAACAATCACTCTTTAGTATAGAGTGTAACTTTGAAGTGTGATCATTTTATTTCAAAAATAAAAAAGTTCTCTAAAATCTGTGTTTTAAACAAGATGTGCAAGATGCATCTATATATTTGCTGTTTCACCGACAAAACTATTTGAGCTTGCATTTTTAATATGAATTGGCACTACGGTTCCTGTAGCCGCCTCTGTATCCACAACAACAGGCAAAAGCCAAGGTGAGCGACCTACCATTTGCCCAGAGTGACGACCTGCTTTTTCGATGAGAACATCGGTTGTTTGACCAATTTTGGAGTGCAAAAACGCATTTTGCTGTTCAAGAAGAAGGATTTGTAAATGTTGAAGCCGAGCATCTTTCACAGCTTCATCAACATGATTTTTCATTGTTGCACCGATTGTTCCAGGTCGAGGAGAATATTTGAAAGAATAGGCTGAACTGTATTGCACTTGTTTAATAAGTTTAATGGTTTCCTCAAAATCTTCATCTGTTTCTCCTGGAAATCCTACAATAAAATCGCCTGAAAAAGCAATATCGGGTCGTGCGGCACGAATTTTTTCGATAAGATGAAGATAATGAACGCTTTTGTGTTGGCGGTTCATTGCTTTTAAGATGCGATCTGAACCTGATTGGACAGGGAGATGCAGATAAGGCATTAATATATCAAGGTCCCGGTGTGCAGCAATAAGACTGTCATCCATATCACGTGGGTGGCTTGTTGTGTAACGTAGACGCTTTAAACCATCTAGTTTGGCGAGATGATAGAGAAGATCACCAAGGCGCCAAGTTCTGCCATTAGCACTTTGTCCATGCCAACCATTTACATTTTGTCCAAGCAGCGTAATTTCTTTAACACCAGCTTCAATGAGTTGGCGGGCTTCTTCGGTAATTTGCTCGACGGATCGCGATATTTCGGCACCTCGTGTATAGGGAACAACACAAAAAGTGCAAAATTTATCACAGCCTTCCTGTACTGTTAAAAATGCACTCACGCCTCGTTTTCTTACAGCACGTTTATTATGAGGTGGCAAATGCGCAAATTTATCTTCAACAGCATAGTCTGTTGCGACAATTTTTTTCCCTTTTTTGGTTTGTTCTAATAGGTCCGGCAAGCGATGATACATTTGCGGTCCAATAACGAGATCCACTATTGGTGCGCGACGTAGAATTTCATTTCCCTCCGCTTGTGCAACACAACCGGTTACACCGACCATCAAGGGGTTTTCAGGTGTACGTTCTTGACGCATGACCCGCAAGCGACCAAGATCAGAATAGAGTTTTTCTGCTGCTTTTTCACGGATATGGCAGGTATTGACAAGAATAAGGTCGGCATCATTTGGTGTTTGGGTAGCGACATAACCTTGTGAACTGAGACTATCAGTCATTCGTTGGCTGTCATAAACATTCATTTGACACCCATAAGTTTTGATAAAAACCTTTTTAGGAGCAACAGGGGGCGTATTTTTAGGATTTTCTTGTTTCATAACGCATATCTAAATGTTTTTTATGCAAATCTCAATCTATTTGCTTAAAAGTTTTTTGCATGATGATTGCATCTATACGGCTGTTTTTAGATTGGTAGTACGCAGGACGTTTGGAAATTTTTTGAAATTCGAAACGTTGATAAAGGTTTAAAGCAGAAACATTTGTTTCTTCTACTTCTAGGAATAGCTTAATAGCGTTTTTGTGCTGAAGATGGCGAAGTGTATTCTCGATCAGCAGGTGTCCGATTCCTTGTCGACGATAATGGGGTTGGATAGCAATTGTGATGATTTCTGCTTCGTCAAGAATGAGACGGCATAGACAAAAGCCTAAGATTGTATCAGGTTGTCGGATGAGAGAGGCTTTGTATCCGAAGATAGAGTGATCTTGTAAAAAATGGTCAAATGCTTGTTTTTCCCAAGCAGGGACAAAACAATGCTGATGAATTTGCGTAAGCGAGGCGCTGTCATCTGCTTGTAGCTGAGCAATCCGAAAATGCTTTTTTGTTAATGAACATTTGGACATTATTTTTTTCGTGGTAGAGCAAAACCGGTTTGTTGTTTGGCATCAGCATTACGTAGATAAAGCGGATGGGGGCGTTCTTGTGGTTGTTTGCTTGCAGCAAGATGAGCATAGCTTACAATATCAGCTGCTTCGCATAAGCTTTGATCTAGTACAACTTTTTTGTTTATCTGATTGTTTTTAATATACAGCGCAACGATATGAGCAGCAGGACCAGTGAGTCTCGTTTGCTGAGGTAAATCTTCGATGATATTTTCGATTGTTTTTAAACTAGGTGCCCCCAAAGGGGTGAGATCTTCGTTAAAATTTTGATGGTAAAACATCTCTCTCCCAGCCTCTATGACAACGGTTATTGCTAACGTAGTATTTTTATTGGCTGCCTGTGCTGCTAATGCTTCAAGTGCACTTACTCCAACAGCTGGTATTTCTAGCGCTAGTGCTAAAGCTCTTGCTGTTGAAACACCCACACGCACACCGGTGAATGATCCAGGTCCAATATTGACAGCAATACGCTCAATTTGATTAAGAGTAATATTGGCTTGGTCAGTGACTTGTGCAATGTATCCAATAAGTTTTTCGGCGTGTCCTTTGTTCATACGTTCACTGATCTGTGCAATGATAGATTTATGACGAATGAGCGCAACAGCGCAATAGATTGAAGCAGTGTCTATGGCAAGGATAAGCATAAAATATATTGTAGTTGAATAATATGATAAACAAAAGGTCTGCTGTATTTTTTACTCTTTTTATTTTGCTGGTGCATTTTGCCATATCTTAAGAAACTAAAAAACGAATAGACAACACTATTTTTTGAAATATATTATTATGTGCAGTCAATATTAAAATGCATTCGATTTTTTGAATAGAATGAGAGAGAAGTCCTTAGTGTTTTGACTTAAGTTTAGTAAAAATATGGCTCCAATATTAGCAAATTTGGGGATTGAACGTATGCTACGTTGAAAAAAGAAAAAGCATTTAAGATTGCTATTTCAAAATGTTATAGAGTTCAGATCAATCAACCTTATCATGATAAAGCTACAAGCGCCGAGAAGGAGTATGGAGGAGGTTGAAGCTAAAATAACACGCCCCCCTGTTTTTTTAAATGAACGAATATCAACACCTAATCCCAAAGCTGCCATTGAAATGACAGTGAACACTTGAGCAATCAGTCTGATCGGGTTTATAGCCGTTTCAGGGATAAGACCACTTGAACGCATAAGCATCATGATAATAAAACCGATGATAAACCATGGGACGAGCGTGTGTAGATAAAAATGTGTTTGTGCTGATCGGCGATAGATGATGGATAGGATAAAAATGACAGGGCCCAACATTAAAACCCGCACCAATTTGACAATTGTTGCAATTTGAACGCTCACAAAAGAGACAGAGGTTGTTGCTGCCAAAACTTGTGGTACAGCATAAACAACCATGCCTGCAAGCACACCGTATTGGTTAAATGACAAATTCAAAAGTGGATGTAAAAAAGGGAGAAGCAAAATAATAAGAACCCCTAAAAGAGCCGTAAAAGCAATTGATGCTGCGACATCTTCATGTCTAGCATGGATGACAGGGGCAGTTGCAACGATAGCTGAATTGCCACAAATGGCATTACCACAAGCGACCAGCATTGCTAAATTTGCAGAAAGTCCAAAAAGTCTGCCTATAGCAAAACTGATGAGGATAGTTATAAATATAACGAATACGATGCTAGCAAGTAAATTCCAACCGGCTGAAAGAACTGCGTGGATACTAATACTTGCTCCTAGAAGAACAATAGCGATTTCAAGAAGCGTCTTTGCACAAAAGGTTATACCTTTTTGGAAATATTTTGGCAGATTAAAACAGCTACGGGTAATGGATCCTAAGAGGATTGCCAAAACAAGGCTTTCGAGCCACGTTTCTGAGAAAAGCTGTTTTTCTATCACTTCTAAACCATAAGCTAAGATGGATATGAGCAGACATACTAGGATACCTGGACCAAAATTGTTCACAAGTGAAAGCTTTTTCTTTGGCATTTTGATATTCCCCCATAAAAAAACAAGAGCAGGTAACAGGTAAGAAGAGATAACAGGCATTAGAAGCGAGTTTTATAGATTCGTCCTTGCTTGTAAGGCAGCAGCTAAGGTTCCATCATCAAGATAATCCAGTTCGCCTCCCACGGGGACTCCATGGGCAAGTCGGGTAATTTTAACTGAAAAATTGGTGAGCTGATCAGTGATGTAGTGCGCTGTTGTTTGTCCTTCAATCGTAGCATTTACGGCTAGAATAACTTCTGTAATTGGATTTTGTACAACACGTTGTACTAAGGAGGTAATGTTGAGTTCATCAGGTCCTATTCCATCGAGTGGAGAAAGCCGTCCCCCTAAGACATGATAACGTGCTGCTAAAGTTCTTGCACGCTCAAGAGCCCAAAGATCGGCAATATCTTCAACAACAATAATTGTTGTATCATCGCGGCGCGGATCTGTACAAATCGAGCAAGGATCAGTTGTATCTACATTACCACAAACCGAGCAAATGCAGACTTTGTCTACAGCAGCTTGTATTGCTGCTCCTAAAGGTTCCAGCAATGTCTCTTTTTTCTTGATAAGATGAAGTGCAGCTCGGCGTGCTGAGCGCGGACCCAGGCCTGGTATCCGCGCTAAAAGCTGAATGAGACGCTCAATCTCAGGTCCTGCGATGTGTTTAGACATGCTCTTATTCCAAGGAATTAAGTAAAATTCAGCGCATTAGAACGGAAGTTTGAAACCTGATGGGAGTGGTAGCCCTGCTGTCATGCTTTTGGTTTTTTCTTCCATAGCTGTTTCAATTTTTGTTTTGGCTTCATTATAGGCTGCCATAACGAGATCTTCAAGAATTTCAGCTTCCTCGGGTTTGAGTAATGAAGGATCAATTTTGACTGCGGTTATGGTATTCTTGCCATTTAAAGTGACGCTAACAAGCCCTCCGCCGGCAATACCAATCACTTGCAAATTCGCCATTTCCTCTTGAATTTGCTGCATTTTTTCTTGCATTTCTTTGGCTTTTTTCATCATGCTCATCATATCACGCATAGGAACAGGTATCCTTATTCATCATTGATATCACTTTCATTTTCAAAGGTATCAGTATTTTTAAAGGTATCGGGGAGTAAATCAAGATTGTTTTCTTGTTTATTCAGACGAATATCGACAATTTTTGCTTCTGGAAAATAGTTAAGAATTTTAGCTATATCAGGATCTGCTTCTGCATTAGAAAACAGTTTTTTTTGAATAGCTACATTTTCTTCCTGTAAGGTTGGTCCTCCTCCTTCGTTGACAAAGGTTATCTTCCAGCGTTTTTCAGTCCATTGAGATAGCATTTTTTTGATATCATTAGCTAGTGAACGTGGAGCATCTTTAGCAAGCCTTAAAGTGATATGCTCCGGTTCAAAAGAAACGGGATGAACAAACTCTTTAACAAGGAGTTTAAAAGAGATCTCATTATACTGCTCAGCTAATTTAATAATATCATGTAGAGAATCAATAACTATGGTTTGGGGTTCAGTTATTTGTTCTGCTGTTTGTTTAGACGAATGTGGTAAATTTGCAATATTTTCAGACGGGAAAACAGACGGAGAAACTTCAAGAACTTCTGTCATTCTAGGGGAAGGGGTGTTTTGGGCAGTTTGAACCTTCAATGAATCTTGTGCCTTCAATGAATCTTGTGATTGCAAGGAGTGGTCCAATTGGTTTTTCAAGGTTTTTTTAAAATCTTGTTGGTTTATTGGTGCATTTGAAACACGTGGAAAAGGATGGGTATCTACAACTGCTATTTTTGTTGTATCATTTGCATTTGCAGATTTTTGATGAGAAGAATTGTCGACAATTGTGAGAGATGTTTTTTCTTGCTCAAGCTTTTTTAAAACTTCACCAAGAGTTGGAAGGTCTGAAGTATGAGCTAGACGAATCAAGAGCATTTCAGCAGCTTGAAGGGGACGTGTGGTTTGACTAACTTCTTGTAAGCCTTTGAGTAACATTTGCCAGTTTTGGGACAAAACAGGAACGGAAAGTTTTTGTGAAAAATCTAAGCTTCTCAAACGCTCATCTTCAGTAAGCGAGAGATCTTCGGCTATCTCTGGAGTAAAACGTAAACGCGTGACCAAATGATTAAAATCAGCTAATTCTGTTAATATCGTGAGAGGATCAGCACCTGCATCATATTGGCTGCGTAATTCATGCAATGCGTTTACAATGTTACCTTTCATGATGAATTCAAAAAGATCAATAATACGTGCTTGATCAGCTAATCCTAACATTGTGCGCACTGCAACAGCGCTGACATTGCCATTGCTATGAGCAATCGCTTGGTCAAAAATAGACAGTGCATCACGTACAGAGCCTTCTGCAGCGCGTGCAATCATAAAGAGCGCTTTATCTTCTACTTCGACGTTTTCATGTTGAGCAATTTGGCGTAAATGAGTGACCAAAACTGTTGATTCAATACGCCGTAGGTCAAAGCGCTGGCAACGCGAAAGAATTGTAATCGGAACTTTGCGAATTTCTGTCGTTGCAAAAATAAATTTTACATGCGCTGGTGGTTCTTCAAGTGTTTTCAATAAGCCGTTAAATGCTTGCGTTGAAAGCATATGCACTTCATCAATAATATAAACCTTATAGCGTGCAGAAACAGGACGATAACGTATTTGTTCAATAATTTCACGAATATCATCGATACCCGTATGCGAAGCTGCATCCATTTCTATAACATCGATATGGCGTCCTTCAATGATTTCTGCGCAATGCTCACCAAGCGTTTTCAATACGGTACTTGGTTGATCGATATCTTTTGTTTTGTAGTTGAGCGCACGTGCCAAAATACGCGCTGTTGTGGTTTTACCTACTCCGCGAATTCCCGTTAGCATCCATGCTTGCGCAATACGTCCTTTTTCGAAGGCATTTGTAAGAGTCCGCACCATTGCTTCTTGACCAATAAGGTCAGAGAAATTTTGAGGTCGATATTTGCGAGCAAGAACGCGATAGGTTGTTTCTATCGGCATATTTTTCATCAATGATTCCAACTTTGAAGCTCTTTATGAGTACATTTCGCTAACACGCAGGTACGAGCTAACACTGCACTTTAATATAAAAGGATTTTTTCTCAATCAATTTATTTTTTTAAGAAATGGTATCATTTGCCTAAAGATAGCCAAAAATCCCTTTGGTCATTTACACACATAACACTGTTATGAAGACTAAAGATATTGCACTGAACAACGACAAAAATATGATTTATCTAAAAAAGAGGAGGCTGGTACGATGACCCGTACCAAAACTCGTTGGGGCTGCTTCTTTCCAGACCTGACCCGGTTGGCGAGTAGTTCGTCCACCACCAACCTCCCAAGCTCATATTGTCGATTTAAAATGAAAAATCAAGTTAAGAAACGAAAAATATGGAAAGAACAACGAAGAATTTTTCCTTTGAACTTATTTTTATGCTGTGGACGACGAAGAGATTGGAGATTTATCAATTTTATTGAAGCAGCTAGCTCATTCAATTGGTCGGAAGTGGAAAATTGGGGAAAATACTGTTGCTAAATGAGTGTAGCGTAATCGGCATTATATCATTTTAAAGAGTTGATAAATTCTTTAACAGTTTGAAAAAAATAAAGTTAGTTTTCTTTGAACAAGCTTAAATGAATAGGGGCACAACGCAATGCAGTCATAGGTTTGAGCATGGTTAAAATAAAATGAGACTATAATTGTTCATGTGTGTTGTGGCATTCATTTTGCTGTTAATGGAACATATCTACTATTTTCCATTGTTATTATATTTGGTGGTAAGATATAAAATACATGTACAAGCTGAAGGCAGGGCTTTTTGTCATTTCTTTTTTATGTATTATGGTATGGTTTGCAGTAATTCTGAGATGATTCAATCCCTGTGCGGGGGGATATGATGTTCTTATTAAAAAAACGCTCTAATATAAAACAATTTCATTGGCTACAAAAGCTGCTCACTATTGAGTTATGTTAGACAGTTTGATGTTATCGTATAAGTATAAAACTCAGTACTACAGAAAATCATGACTTGAGAGTTGACTACACCTAATTTCGAAAAAAGGTTTACCTGAGCAATTGGCGCAGGTCTTCTCATACACTCTCAGGCACCCTTAGAATATCATTAATTAAAAATCCCCTGTATCGCAATCTATTCCAATAACTCTTTGCTCAGTGATATTTTTAAAAATATAATTTCCTACTGGAGGGAAGCCTATATCAAGGGATTTTATATCTTTCAGAGTAAAGATTTTATTTTCTTTATCATGCGTTATTTTATTTTTATCATCAGTCTTAATGTATAACTTTTCTAAGTCAGAAGGGGCAGAGTACGATAAAGTAAATGATACTTTCTCAGGCATAAATTTATTGCAACCGTATTCAACACCACTACGCATGTCATTTTCTGGATTACCAATTTTAACACTTTCACCCAGCGCAAAATTCCATTCACTTTCACCAAAACCAGCGAATGCAACAGTGGAGAAAATGAAAATATTTGCAGCTAATAATCCTTTAGTGAAGAATTTTTTCATGACATTTTCTCTTTTCATTCTAAAAATAAAATTAATTATAAATCAGCCGTACTCTTTCAAGATCACGTTGTGTAACAACGCTTAAGGGAATTGCATCCACTTATTCTATATCAATACGCATATTATGCTCTAGTGCGCGTAATTGTTCAAGTTTTTCACGAGTGTTCTGATGAAAAAGAGTTCAACAGAAAAGAAAGCAAGCTCTTCTGGGGCAGGTTGCATCATAGGGTTTTTCAGTATACTCTTCGATGTCAATAAAATAGTGTAATTTAATTGTCCTTATACAGGTGTTCGATCATTTTGAGCCGGATAAATGCCAATAATACGAAATTCAGCAGAGAAGAAAGCGAGCTCTTCGAGGGCGAGTTGCATCATGGGATCTTCAGGATGCCCTTCGATGTCGACGAAAAATTGTGTTGCATTGAAATTTCCACCAATTTGGTAGCTTTCTAATTTTGTCATATTGATGCCGTTTGTGGCAAATCCTCCCAAGGCTTTATAAAGGGCAGCAGGCACATTGCGCACTCGAAAAAGAAGACTCGTGATAATTTTTTCGCCATTTTGGGGTTTTGGCACATGTTGTTGAGAACGTGAAAGGATGACAAAACGGGTAATATTATGAGGACTATCTTCAACATTTTTTTCAAGAATATCCAAGCCATAGAGTTCTGCTGCGATCAGAGGCGCTAAGGCTGCTTGTGAACGCTTTGCGTTTTTTTTAATAAATTTTGCAGCTCCAGCGGTATCAGCAGAAGTGACAGGTATCCAACCATTGCTTC
This sequence comes from Bartonella jaculi, assembly GCF_039543045.1. NCBI lineage: Bacteria > Pseudomonadati > Pseudomonadota > Alphaproteobacteria > Hyphomicrobiales > Bartonellaceae > Bartonella > Bartonella jaculi. The sequence continues at coordinate 48,920 of NZ_BAABIZ010000004.1, read as the reverse complement.
GTATGATTTTACGGCATTGTGCAAGGGCATGTGTATGGCTATGGACGGTTTTAATTTCAGCATGTGTAACGCCGGGTAAAACCATAAGTTGAAAATGGATAGGCAAAAAATATTCACCAATAATGTAGAGGGATGATTGTGGTAAAAGGTGATGAATATCTGCAACACGGCCAGCAAGAGTATTTTCGATAGGAATCATAGCAAGATCAGCTTGCTCATTTTCCACTAAGTTGAGCGCATCTTCAAAAGTAGTAGAAGGTACAGCATCCATATTGGGAAACATATTAGAACAAGCAATATGGGAATTTGCACCATATTCTCCTTGGAAGGAGATTTTATTGGTTTTGTTTGTTGTTTTCATACTAAAATCTTACATACTTTTTCAAGATCACGTTGCGTGTCAACGCTTAAGGGAATTGTATCCACTATTTCTACATCAATACGCATATTATGCTCTAGTGCGCGTAATTGTTCAAGTTTTTCACGTTGTTCGAGTGGAGAGGGTTTAAGCGCCACAAATTGCTCCAACGCTTTGCGTCGATAGGCATATATGCCAATATGATGGTAAAGAGGACCATCTCCATAAGGCGCTGTTGCACGGGTAAAATAAAGAGCACGAAGGCGATTTTGAGAAAGCGGTGTACCAATAATTTTGACGACATTCGGCTCTCTTTTTTCATCTTCCTCGACGATTTTAGCGCCCAAAGTTGCAATATCAGTTAAGCTATTTTCTAAAGGACGTAAAGTACTGATGATTTCATGAGGCGTTATTGTTGGCAGATCACCTTGTACATTCAAAATGGCATTATAGCGTTGTTCAGGATCGATATGGGTTAAAGCTTCATAAATGCGATCAGATCCAGATTTATGATCACGGTGTGTTATGATACATTCATGCCCATAATCTGTAACGACTTTGGCTATATCCCTATGATCTGTTGCAACGATAGTACGTCCTATTGCAGCTTTTTTTGCTCGTTCAGCAACATGAACAATCATCGGTTTTCCAGCGATCTCAGCGAGAGCTTTTTTGGATAGACGGGTTGAGCCCATACGGGCGGGAATAAGAATAATTGGTTCAAGCGCCATTGCAAAGTTCCAAATGCCGTATGTGTTACGTTTATAATGTTGTGTATTATATGGAAAAAGCTTAAACTAAAAGCGGTAATGAAAATATAAATGTTTGAATTTTTATGAAGCGTTCAACAGTTATCTCTTTTATTTGTGCTTGTCTTTTTGTGTTGCTTATTGTGGTGGGGATCTCCACACTCAGTGATATAGTCTACGATAATTCTCTATCAGTTCAACCTTCTCATACAGTTACAGAAAATGATATGCTCAAGAAAAAACAACAGGCATCTTCTCCTTCTTTGTCATTAAGTGATCGTCTTCAACAAGGCAATTTTGAAAATGGACGTAAGGTTTTTCGCCAATGTGCCATATGTCACACTTCTGGACGGAATGAATCTGGTCGTGTCGGTCCACCACTTTGGGAGATAGTTAACCGCCCTTTGGCATTTGCAAAAGGTTTTGCCTATTCACGGGCGTTGCGTATGAATTCTGATAAAAAATGGGATTTTGTGACTTTAGATCGTTATCTGCAATCACCGCGTAAAGCATTTCCAGGGACAATTATGTCTTTTCGTGGGATTAAAAATGATCAAGACCGTGCCGATCTTTTACTTTATTTACGCAGTTTATCCGATCATCCTGTTCCTTTGCCAATGGATAATAAAGAAGGTGAACCAAAGCCGACAAAAGATGAACTATTTCAGAAGTAAAGCACTTTCAAAAGAGAGGTGATTGGGGTCTCAACATAATTTTTAATCCACTCAAATTTACCTTTATTGCATAGTGGAATCCGCTTGTGAAGAAGCAAGCCGGCACCATCATTATATTTGCCAGCCCCCAATGTTGCGACAGATCTTGCATTAAGACGGTTCATAAGAGCCATTTTTATTCCTTTCTTATACAAATTTGATCCACACACTCATCCCACTTGTTATGTGCAAATGAGTGGTTTTGATTGATTCAAGATAAAGAGATTTGAAATGAGAGAATCTTACGGTATTCGGGTCTCTCATTTAATATGAAAAAACGATGAATTATCTTTATAAATCAATGTATTATTTCTTGTAGACAATGACACGAAATTGCGCTAATAATCCATTGTAGAGGAGAATTTTTCCCACTAAAGGTTCACCAATATTTGTGATCAGTTTAATGGCTTCCATTGCTTGTAGTGTCCCGATGACACCGGGTAAAGCACCTATGATTCCGATTTCAGCACATGTTGGGATAGTATTTGGAGCAGGCGGGTTTGGGAATAAATCGCGATAGTGAGGATTATTGTCTTTATAAGGCATGAGCACCGTTAGTGAGCCATCGAAACGTTCTACAGCACCGCTTATTAAAGGCTTTGCGCATTGGGCAGCGTGATCAGCAAGCAGGTAGCGTGTGGCAAAATTATCACTGCCATCAACAATGATATCATAGGCATTTAACAATTTATCCACATTACTTTTATCCAGCCTTAGATTGTGTTTTTCAACTGTAATATGGGGATTTATTTCTTTTATAGCGGCTTTAGCACTCTCCGTTTTTCTTTGGTTAATTGCGTTTGTTTTGTGAATAATTTGGCGTTGTAAATTTGAAAGCGAAACGATGTCATCATCAACAATTCCAAGGGTTCCAACGCCTGCTGCAGCCAAATAGGTTAGCACAGGGGCACCAAGACCACCCACGCCAACGACAAGGACACGTGCGACTTTGAGCTTTTGTTGACCCACGCCACCAATTTCAGGCAAAAGGATATGGCGTGCATAGCGTTCAATTTCTTTGTTGCTTAATTTTTTATCAGCTTCTTGTATCATAGGCTTTCTCTTGTCATAGTTCTTTTATTGTTTACTAAGTTTATGGCGCATAGATCAATCTCTGTGAGTCGTAGGAGGTTTTATTCATGAAAATTGCCATTCAAATGGATCATATTTCAACGCTTCGAATTCAAGGAGATACGACATTTGCGCTTGCATTAGCAGCGCAAGAACGCGGACATACACTTTTTCATTATACACCAGATTGCTTATCGATGCGCGATGGTTGTGTCATTACACGATTAGAGCCGTTGATTGTACGCGATGAAGAGGGACATCACTACCAATTAGGGGAGTCTGTACGCACTGAGTTAACGGATATGGATGTGGTTCTTTTACGCCAAGACCCCCCCTTTGATCTCAATTATATTACCACAACGCATTTACTAGAACGCGTTCACCCTAAGACATTAGTTGTGAATGATCCGATGTGGGTACGCAATAGCCCAGAAAAGATTTTTGTTACTGAATTTTCTGATTTAATGCCAGAAACATTAATTACAAAAGATATTAAAGAAATAACGGATTTTAGAGCAACGTTTGGCGATATCATTATTAAGCCACTCTATGGCAATGGAGGGGCAGGTGTTTTTCATCTAAAACAGGATGATCGCAATTTATCATCACTCTTAGAAATGTTTGCAAAAAGTTATTGTGAACCTTTTATTGTGCAGCGTTATTTGGATGCAGTGCGGAATGGGGATAAACGGATTATTTTGCTTGATGGTACGCCTGTTGGAGCGATTAATCGTGTTCCAGTAGAAATGGATGTGCGCTCTAATATGCATGTTGGAGGGCGTGCAGAAAATATTGATTTAACAGAACGTGATCATGAAATTTGTAACCGTATTGCTCCAGCTTTGCGCAAACGTGGACTTCTTCTTGTAGGGATCGATGTGATTGGAGATTATATAACAGAAATCAATGTCACTTCTCCCACTGGAATTCGTGAAATTAAACACTTTGGTGGTGCGGATATCGCACATCTTTTTTGGGATGTTGTTGAGTTGAAACGTTCAAGTTAAATTTGCTTGAACTAAAAGCCACGCATGATTTTGTAAGAAAAATCATAAATATCACTTTTCATATTTATCATAATACAAATGTGAAGTAAAATGCAAATCATCGTATGATAGAAACAAGAGATCTTGGTTCACATTTTAAGGAGTTTATGGATGAGCAGATTGTTATCAGTTGGAGTGGGACTGGTTTTCGCGGTTTTGTTATCAGTGAATGTTGGCAATGCACGCGATCAAATTCAGATTACTGGTTCATCTACCGTTTTACCTTATCAAAAAATTGTTGCTGAAATATTTGGAGAAACTTATCCTCATTTTAAGGTTCCCGTTATCGAATCGGGTGGTTCGGGTGCTGGTATTAAAGAATTTTGCCGTGGTATTGGAGAGAACACAGTTGATATCGTTAATGCTTCACGGGCAATGAAGCCGAGTGAATTGCAGTCTTGTTTTGATGCCGGTGTAAAAGATGTTGAAGAAATACGCATCGGGTATGATGGCATTGTTTTTGCAACAGATATAAATGGTCCTGATTGGAAATTGCAGCCAGTGGATGTTTATAGAGCGCTTGCTGCACAGGTTGTTGTGGACGGGAAATTGCAGTCCAACAACGTTTCGAAATGGAACGCAGTTAATAGCGATCTTCCCGATTGGACGATAGCCGCTTATATTCCTGGAGAAAAACATGGAACCCGTGAAGTTTTTGAAGAAAAGTTGCTCGCTGTAGGCTGTGAAGCGAGTGGAGCAGTTGATGCGATGAAATCTATGGGGATGGATAATAAGGCGATTCATGCTGCATGTGTTGCAGTGCGTAAGGATGGAAAAGCTATAGATATTGATGGTGATTATTCTGAAACTTTTGCTCGTTTAACTTCTAATAAAACAGGGGTTGGTGTTTTTGGTTTGTCTTTTTATGAAAATAATGCTGATAAGCTAAAGGTTGCAGATATTAATGGTTTTGCGCCAACCGTTGAAACAATCTCTCATGGCAAATATCCGGTTTCTCGCCCACTTTTTTTCTATGTTAAAAAAGCGCATTTAGGTATCGTTCCAGGTTTGCGGGAGTATGTTGATTTTTTTCTTTCTGATCAAATGATTGGTCCAAATGGCCCATTGGCGGAATATGGTTTGGTTATTGCTTCTGAAAAGGAGCGGCAATCGCAGCGTTCTGCTTTTTCTGCTGGTACGGTGATGATTTTGAAATAATTTTCTAAATTTGTGGTGTAAGAGTTTTCTAAGCTGCTGCTTGTAAAAATTGAAAGATAATATGCGCGTTTCCTTCATTGTTTTTCCACTAGTTTTTCTTGGTTTTGTTGGATTTTGTGTTTCTTATTTGCGGGCTCGTGCTCTTGAGTACGCGCAATACAAGATGCATTCTCGCGCATATTACTACGGTTGGTGGACATTTTTAATAACTGTTGCCCCAGCGCTTGTTTTTTTAATTTTTTGGAATAATGGGTGTGCAATTTATTTAGAATATAGCGCTTCGCGAGAGGTTATGGCGTATAGTGCGCGTATGACAGAGGTTATTGATCATGATCTTATTTTAGGAACTATCCGCAGTCTGGTCAAAATTATTCATCACTTTGAGGGGGATCTTATTACGGCTTCGTATGAAGAAGTGCGGGCGCAACTATTTGCGAAAGGATTTGTTTTGCCTCATGAAGCACCAAATGATGTGTTAAGGATAGCACAGTCATGGGTTTCTTCCTCTCAAAAGCTGCAATTTATTGGTCATGGGTTACTTTTTATAATTGTTTTGTGTGGTTTTATCAGTGGGATTATGCAAGTTGCTCCGCGCCAACGTGCGCGCAATAAAGTTGAGTGTTTGATTGTTATTGGGTTGGTTTGCGCGTCTATAGTTGCGGTCTTGACGACAGCTGCTATTGCACTCTCTCTGTTTTTTCAGACAATAAGTTTTTTTCAGTCTGTATCCTTTTCAAATTTCTTTTTGGGAACGGTTTGGGATCCGCGTTTTTCAGCCAGCGGTTCAGGCAATGAAATAGGACAATTCGGTTTAATACCGCTGCTCGCTGGCACACTTTATATTGCGTTTGTGGCAATGCTTTTTGCTGTTCCTGTAGGATTATTTTCTGCCATTTACATGGCTGAATATGCCTCTGCTCGATTGCGGTCAATTGTGAAGCCATTGTTGGAAGTGCTTGCTGGTATTCCGACCATTGTTTATGGTTTTTTTGCTTTGAAGGTTGTAGGACCATTTCTACAGGATCTCTCTGCTTCTCTTTCTGGTGGTATTGGTTTTATTATGGCTCAAAGTGTTTTGACGGCTGGATCTGTGATGGGAATTATGTTGATTCCTTTTGTTTCCTCCTTGTCGGATGATGTTATTACAGCTGTTCCACGTTTTTTGCGCGAAGGATCTTATGGGTTAGGAGCAACGCAATCTGAAACGATTAAAAAAGTCGTTATACCGGCAGCGCTTCCGGGGATTATGGGAGCAATTTTGTTGACAGCATCACGTGCAATTGGGGAAACAATGATTGTGGTTTTGGCGGCAGGTGTTGCAGCAAATTTAACACTTAATCCATTCGAAGCAATGACTACAATGACGGTTAAGATTGTTAATCAATTAACCGGTGATTTTGAGTTTAATTCTCCACAAACTCTTGTAGCTTTTGCTTTGGGAATGACGCTCTTTATTGTGACTCTTTTGATGAATATTCTTGCTCTTTATATCGTGCGTAAATATCGGGAACAATATGAATGAATGAGGATTTTCTTTGCCCTCGTCGCAATATAGGCATCAAACGCCGATATTGGGCCGAACGTCGCTTTCGTGCATATGGTCTGATTGCTATTTTTATTGGTTTGTTTTTCTTGTCTGCTCTTTTATGGTCTATCCTTAGCCAAGGTTACACAGCTTTTTTTCAAAGTGAAATGGCGTTATCGGTTTATTTAGATGAAAAGATAATCGATCCAAGTGGTCAACGTGAGACCAATCCACAGCTTTTAATAACTGCCAATTATCCCCTTCTTGTACGCAATGCTTTAGCAAAAAAGCTTGGTCTAGATCAAAATGAACGTGCATCACTGCGGGATGTTAACCGCATGTTTTCAAACAGTGTACGCGTTCAACTTCGTGAAATGGTAACGAAGAATCCAAAACTCATTGGAACAACGCAAAAAATCAAAGTTTTGGCGGCGGCGGATATTGATTCCGCCTATAAAGGACAGATTGATTTGAATGTAGCAGAAAAGAAACGCAAAGTTTCTAATCGCCAACTAGAATGGATGAAACGCTTAGCGCATGATGGTACACTTTATAAAACATTCAATTTTGGTTTTTTTACATTTGGTGCTTCAAGTCGCGCTGAGACAGCAGGATTAGGCGTCGCGATAATCGGCTCTTTTTACATGATCGCCATAGTTTTATTAGTTTCGCTACCAATAGGAATAGCGACAGCTCTTTATCTTGAAGAATATGCACGTAAAAATAAATTTACAGATTTTATAGAGGTTAATATCAACAACCTTGCAGCTGTTCCTTCGATTGTTTTTGGTCTTTTAGGACTTGCTGTTTTTGTTAATTTTTTCGGATTACCGCGTTCAGTACCTTTTGTTGGTGGGCTTGTCTTGGCTCTTATGACGCTTCCAACGATCATTATTGCGACACGTTCTGCTTTACGGGCTGTGCCTCTCTCTATTCGTGCGGCAGCTTTAGGATTGGGGGCATCGAAAACACAAATGGTTTTTCATCATGTTGTTCCTTTAGCCGCGCCTGGTATTTTGACTGGTACGATTATTGGTATTGCTCAGGCTCTAGGTGAAACGGCACCTTTGCTTTTGATTGGAATGGTTGCTTTTGTTGTCAATATTCCTACAACTCCAATGGATCCGGCAACAGCTTTGCCTGTTCAAATTTTTATGTGGGCGGGTGAAGCAGAACGCGCGTTTGTCGAAAAGACGTCAGGTGCCATTATCGTATTAATGATTTTTCTCGCTATCATGAACATCTCTGCTGTTTTTCTACGTCGACGATTTGAACGGCGCCAGTAACCTGGATAAACTAGCCACTTCGATAAAGTTTGTATTTTAAAGTAAGGTGAAGTCTGTAATGAAGATTAAAATGCGTGGGCAGGATGTAAAAGTTTTTTATGGAGACAAAGAAGCACTCCATGGTATTACGCTTGATATCCCTGAACAACAAGTCACTGCCTTAATTGGTCCTTCAGGGTGCGGAAAGTCGACCTTTTTGCGTTGTTTTAATCGTATGAATGATACAATTGAAGGCGCAAAAATAACGGGTCTTATTACTTTAGATGGAGAAAATATTTATGACTCGCGAATCGATGTTGTAGAATTACGTGCGCGTGTAGGTATGGTTTTTCAAAAGCCTAGTCCTTTTCCAAAATCTATTTTTGAGAATGTTGCCTATGGGCCACGCATTCATGGTTTGGTCAAATCGCGTGCCGAGTTGCATGATGTGGTTGAAAAGAGTTTAAGGCAAGCGGGTTTATTTGAAGAAGTAAAGGATCGTCTTCATGAGGCTGGAACCAGTTTGTCAGGAGGGCAGCAGCAGCGTTTATGTATTGCGCGTGCTATTGCGGTTAGTCCTGAAGTTATTTTGATGGATGAGCCCTGTTCAGCTCTTGACCCAATTGCAACGGCACGTATTGAAGAGCTTATTGATGCGTTACGAAAAGATTATACAATTGTCATAGTAACACATTCCATGCAGCAGGCAGCTCGTGTTTCTCAATATACAGCCATGTTTCATTTGGGGCATTTGGTAGAAGTTGGTGCAACTGAAATGATATTTACTTCACCGAAAGAACAACGTACGCAAGATTATATTACGGGGCGTTTTGGATAGGGGAATTGAGGAGTATAGGATATGTCTATGAACCATACTGTTCGTTCTTATGATAAAGAACTGAACTATTTGGAAAAAAAAGTTACAGAAATGGGGTATCACGCAGAAAGCATGATTGAACGTTCTGTAGCATCGATTGTGTGTAATGATCTTCAGCTTGCTACGACAGTTATTACTGATGATTTATTTTTAGATGAAGCAGAACGCGACATCAATGAAAAAGCGATTGCCATTATTTGCAGACGCCAACCGATGGCTGTTGATCTGCGTGAAATTGTTGGTGCCATCCGCATTTCTTCTGATCTTGAACGAATTGGAGACATGGCCAAGAATATTGCTAAGCGGACGGTTGCACTTTCAGAAATACGTCAACCCAAAGCCTTTTACTCTAGGCTAGAAACGATTACCGCTTTAGCACTCAATCAGTTAAAAGAGATACTGAATGCTTACACGAGCCGTTTATTGGATCGTGTTGATGCAGTACGCGAACGAGATGGTAAAATTGATGCTCTATATACGTCTCTTTTTCGTGAACTTTTAACTTATATGATGGAAGATACGCGCAATATTACAGTTTGTACGCACCTACTTTTTTGTTTAAAAAATATTGAACGCATTGGTGATCATGTTACTAATATTGCTGAAACACTGCACTACATCATAACAGGTTACCATATGTCTCCTGATCGTCCTCGCGATGATCTTACATATAAGGTTGGGATAGATGAGAAGAAAATAGATTAAAATTTTTTTCGCAGACACATAAGATAATTTTGTTATTGAAGAGGGAAAACATTGGGTGTTTTTTCCAATACAATCGGGAGAGAGGTATAATTTGCGCATTCTGAACAATGGTGAAAAAGCAAAGAGGTTTTTAAATCTGATAGTGCAGATTTTTATTGATTGGTTTGAAACGTTTTTATATCGAGTGCTGTCATCATTTACTCTTTTGGTTAGAGGGGAATTTTCATTCTGATCACTTTATTAAAATTGGTAGCAAAAGGGATTTTGTTGGGAGCTTCAGTACGAATGCAGACAGTTTTAGTCCCCCAATTTTTTTCGTATGTATAGTCATTGGCTAGTTTTTTTAAGGTATAGTATTTTTTTTAAAAGAAGCATGAGGGTTGATATCTTACGGCTATATTTGGTCATTAATGGAGGGAAATATTGATTTAATTTATAAAATTTCTGAAATGATTCATGCTGTAAATTAAGAATTTTTTATTTTTTATTTTGCATAAATGTATTTTAATTACGACTTGTATTAAAATTTTACTAATTGATAATAATTAACTGTATACTTTCTGTGAAAATAGCTTTAATACTTATTAAAATTTTGAATATCAAATATGTGGAAATGTATTGCATAAGATGAAAAAAAATCATTGGACTGTTTTTATTACCTGTTGTGTAGCGCCGTTGGTTATTGTGGGATGTGCTTTCAATCATTTTGATGCTGGAAAATTGAATGATAATAAACAGAGCAAAACAGTGATGTATCCATTAACAGAGCGCCAATGTCTCATGCGTGCAATGTATTTTGAGTCGAATCGCACAAGTCGTGAAGGAATGATAGCAGTTGGAACCGTTGTTATGAATCGTGTTAATTCAACGGCCTATCCAAAGACGATTTGTGGTGTTGTTGGTCAGTATAAGCAGTTTGCTCCCGGTGTTTTAACGCGTCCTATGACGGAACCGGCATCTGTTGCTCGTGTTAAAGAAGCAGCTGATGCTGTTTTACGCGGTGAACGAGATAAGAAAATTAAAAATGCGATGTTTTTTCATACTGCTGGTTTATCCTTCCCCTATAAAAATATGCACTATGTTCGTGTTGCGGGAGGTAATGCCTTTTATGAAAAGCGTGCGCGTGATGGATCGCTTCAGGTTCCTGCTAATAATCGTCCTTATGATGTTGCTTACGCTTTTGCCCAAGAGCGTTCTGGCAATGCGCCGAGTTTCATGGATGCAACAAGCTTAGCAAGTAAGGAAACAAAAGCAGAGAAAAGGCAAAATGCATCTGATTCAATAGAGGTAGCGCAGGTGAACAGGGTACATACCACGCCTTTTGTTATAGCACAGCTTGATAAGGTTCCGATTCCCACATATGCGCCTCATCGTATAGATAAGCAAGAGGAAACCAAGTCCTTTGAGGCATATACTATACCCTCATCAGATCAGTTAAGTGCAATTGTTGCAGTGTTAGAAGAACGGTACAGAAGCCGGTAATTTTCTCATAATCAAGGAAGGGTATTGGTAATGTACTTTGATATTCATGAAACGATTTCACCTGAAAAACTTAATCGTCTTGCAGAAATTACGGTAAAAGTTGGACTGAATTTACAAGAGGGGCAAGATCTTGTTTTGACTGCTCCAGTTTCAGCATTACCCTTTGTTCGGCGTATTGCATATCATGCCTATAAGGTTGGTGCTGGTGTGATTACACCACTTTTTAGTGATGATATGTTATCACTTACGCGCTTTGAAAATGCACATACTGGTAGTTTTGATTGTGCACCTTCTTGGCTGTATGAGGGAATGGCGAAGGCTTTTGAAAATGGGGCTGCGCGTTTAGCTATTGTAGGTGATAATCCTTTGCTGCTTTCCAATCAGGATTTTGATAAGATTGCGCGTTTAAATAAAGCCACTTCAATGGCTTACCAGCCAGCTCTCAAAAAAATATCAAATTTTGTCATGAACTGGTCGATTGTTGCTTATCCAACAGCCGGATGGGCTGAAGCGATGTTCCCTTCTTTACCGCTTAATGAGGCGATTAAGAAGTTAGCTGATGCGATTTTTTCTGCTTCACGTGTTACAGAAGAAGATCCAGTGCATGCGTGGATGGTACATAATGCAACTTTGAAGCAACGGTCATCTTGGCTTAATGAGAAGCGTTTTTCTGCTTTGCATTTTACAGGCCCAGGAACCGATTTAACGGTTGGTTTGGCAGATGATCATGAATGGCATGGTGGTGCATCGGCTGCTCAAAATGGTGTTGTCTGCAATCCTAATATTCCGACAGAAGAAGTCTTCACTACTCCTCATGCTCATAAGGTTGAAGGTTTTGTTCGTTCGACGAAGCCACTTTCCTATCAGGGAGCACTCATTGATAATATTGAGATGCGTTTTGAAGCAGGGCGTATTGTTGATGCACGTGCTTCGACGGGACAGGAAGTTTTGCAAGAGGTTTTGAAAAGTGATGAGGGTGCGAGTCGGTTGGGTGAAGTTGCCCTTGTTCCACATTCTTCACCGATTTCTAAGAGTGATCTCCTTTTTTATAATACTTTATTTGATGAAAATGCTGCATGCCATATTGCTTTAGGGCAGTGTTATTCCAAGTGCTTTTTAGATGGAGCATCATTGACGGCAGAGGAGATTGCAGCGCGTGGCGGTAATAAAAGTGTAATTCATATTGACTGGATGATTGGATCAGGTGAAATCGATATAGACGGCATTATGCAGGATGGTACAGAAGTTCCTGTATTTCGTAAGGGGGAATGGGCTTAATATTATTGTTTTTTTCAATGGTACTTTATTGGAAAGCACATAATTTATTTAAGAAGAGTGATGCCTGAGCTTCCTGAAGTAGAAACAGTTCGTCGTGGACTTGAACCTGTTGTGACTGGTGCAAAGATACTATCTGTCACGCTTAATCGTAGAGATTTACGATTTCCTTTTCCAGAAGCATTTTCTGAGCGACTTGTGGGGAAGACGATCTTAGAACTTGGTCGGCGCGCGAAATATTTGTTGTTTCATCTTTCGCAAAATGAAACGATTTTAAGCCATTTAGGAATGTCAGGATCATGGCGTGTAGGGGATCATCTTTTAAAAGAAACATCTGCTACAGGTAAATTTGTTATGCATGATCACTTTGTCATGGATATTCAAGCAAAAGACGGCAAAATTTATCACCTCACTTATAATGATGTTCGTCGTTTTGGGTTTATGCTTTTAGTAGACACAAGCAAACTTTATGAGCATCCGCTTTTAAGGAAGTTAGGGATCGAGCCTATGAGTGATGCGTTTTGTGGTCGTTATTTACAAGAGGTTTTTGTTAATAAAAAAATATCCCTGAAGGGAATTTTACTTGATCAGACTGTCGTTGCGGGTTTGGGGAATATTTATGTTTGCGAAGCGCTTTGGCGTAGTCGCTTATCTCCACAGCGTAGTGCATTTACGTTAGCATCGAAAACTGTACATGCACGCGAATTTGCTAATTCCTTGGCACAGAATATACGCAATGTGATTGCTGAAGCAATTTTGTCTGGTGGATCTTCTTTACGTGATTACATGCATGTAGATGGCTCGCTTGGTTATTTTCAACATGCTTTTTCAGTTTATGGACGAGAAGGCAAGGAGTGCTTGCAATGTGGAACGCCTATTGTACGTATTTTGCAGTCTGGGCGTTCAAGTTTTTACTGTTCACAGTGTCAAAAATGAATAAGGTCTCTTGCAAAATTCTACGGGAGGCTTAAAGTCATAATTCACAATTACAAAAGGCTTTGTATAAGGCTTGGGAGGTTTTTTTATGCTGAATAAAGTACTAACACATCTTGATGATAATATAGAAAAGAGCCTTGAACGCCTTTTTTCTCTTTTACGTTTTCAATCGATTTCTACAGACTCGGCTTATAAGGATGCATGTCGTGAAACAGCTGATTGGTTAGTGGAGGATTTAAAAAGTATTGGCTTTGAGGCTTCACGGCGCGATACACCAGGTCATCCAGTCGTTGTCGGGCATCATCCAGGGCCTTCAGATGATTGTCTGCATGTTTTGTTTTACGGACATTATGATGTTCAACCTGTTGATCCATTGAGTTTATGGGAAGATGATCCATTTACACCTTCTTTAAAAGAGAGAGATGGAGAGAAAGTTATTTGTGCTCGTGGGGCTTCAGATGACAAAGGTCAGTTTATGACGTTTATTGAAGCGTGTCGTGCATTTAAGAAGGAAACAGGGCAGCTTCCTGTTAAAGTTACGGTTTTATGTGAAGGTGAAGAAGAAAGTGCTTCTCCTTCTCTTATTCCGTTTTTGAAAGCAAATAGGGATGAGCTTAAGGCTGATTGCGCATTGGTTTGTGACACATCTATGTGGGATGCCAATACACCATCTATTGCTCTTTCTCTTCGGGGAATTATGGCAGAAGAGATTATTATCACAGCAGCTAATCGTGATTTGCATTCTGGTTATTTTGGGGGTGTAGCAGCTAATCCCATTCGCATTTTAGCGAAAGTTTTGGCAGGAATTCATGACGAAAACAATAGGGTAACACTTCCAGGTTTTTATGATGGAGTAGATGAAACACCTCCACATATTTTGCAATCATGGAATACACTTAATTGCACTGCTGAAAATTTTCTTGGTCCTATAGGACTTTCTATCCCAGCTGGTGAAAAAGGACGGAGCATTTTAGAACTTGTATGGGCGCGCCCTACAGCAGAAATTAATGGTATTAGTGGTGGCTATGAGGGAGAAGGGTTTAAAACGGTTATTGCTTCTCAAGCGAGTGCAAAAGTATCGTGTCGTTTAGTTCATAAGCAAGATCCAGAGAAAATACGTCAAGCTTTGCGTGATTATGTACGCAGCTCTATTCCTACTGACTGTACAGTTGAATTTAAGAATCATGGTTCTTCTCCAGCACTTCAGCTTTCTGATGATTCCTCTTTTATCAAGGCGGCAAAGGATGCTTTATCACAAGAGTGGGAATGTCCTACTGTATTGTCAGCTATGGGTGGTTCAATTCCAGTTGTTGCAGATTTTCAGTCAATTCTTGATATGGAGACTGTTTTGGTTGGTTTTGGACTGGCAGATGACTGTATTCATTCTCCTAACGAAAAATATAATCTAAAATCATTTCATAAAGGGCAGCGGTCTTGGGCGCGTATTCTTGCGGCTTTAGCAAATAGGAGGGTAAATGACTGAAATTCGCGTTCATCAAGGTGATTTACCCAACTTAGACAATTATCAAATTGATGCCGTTGCGATTGATACCGAAACTTTAGGATTACAACCGTATCGTGATCGTTTATGTGTTGTTCAGCTTTCTTCTGGGGATGGTACTGCTGACGTTATACAGATTGCTAAAGGACAAAAGAGTGCGCCCAATTTGGTCAAATTGCTTGAAGATAAGGCAATCACCAAAATATTTCATTTTGGGCGTTTTGATCTTTCTATTTTGGCGCATACATTTGGTGTTATGCCGGATGTGGTGTTTTGTACAAAAATTGCTTCAAAACTCACGCGTACTTACACGGATCGTCATGGATTAAAAGAAATTTGTGGTGAATTACTGAACGTGAATATTTCTAAACAGCAGCAATCTTCGGATTGGGCTGCTGAAAAGTTATCACGTGCGCAAATTGAATATGCTGCGTCAGATGTTTTATATTTACATCGTTTAAAAGATATATTTGAAGAACGCTTAAGACGTGAAGAACGGGAAAATGTTGCAAAGGCGTGTTTTGAATTTTTGCCTATGAGGGCGAAACTCGATCTTTTAGGATGGTCGGAGATTGATATTTTCGCGCATAGCTGAGTTTAATAACTCGCTTTTAAAATCAGAGTAGGAATATCAACATAACAAAATAAAATGCCCACACTCTGTGGGCATTTTTTGTTCTTTCATCTGTTTTGATTCTTAAATCTTATGACAAGATTCTTATGGAATGAGTGTTGTTTAATTTGAAGATTGTACAATAAACGTACATTTGCGCATACACGCTTTTTGGTGTTTATAATTGTTTTTATTTAGATACAAAACGAGTTATTTTTGTGTTGGTATAGCTTAAAATCTTTATTTTTTTAAAATAAAAATACGAAAAAGTTCTGCTTTTGCAGGGGAAGAACTTTATTGTTATCTATAAGACCATCATTTTTCTATGGAAGTTTGAAGTGAGCGCACTATGTAAAATCCATTACGGATATTTACAAGGAGATAGATCTATGAAAATGATATATTTTATTACAGCTTATGCTACTTTCGCTTCAATCTCTATGGCTCAGGCCGCTAGTCTTATAGGGGCTCAAAAGCTCGTAGAGGGAATTTTTTCTTCTAAAAGTTCACTTTTTGATGCACAGATTGGCAATCCTTTAGGTGAAGTTTTACGAACGAAATTCTGTAATCATCAACGGGGACAGGCTGCTCAGTTGGTACCTGTAGCGTCGTCTTCGAATAAAAAAAGACGAGGACCTCCTCGTGGAGGAAAAAAACGACCAAATCTATTTACGAAAAGTCCGATGAGTTTTTAGTAAGCTGAAGCGATATTGGAATATGAAGTTTACTTTCTGTCATCGGAGAATTCGGAGAATGTGGATGTTTTTCGAGCTTAAAAGTGGGGGGGATGGCAGTGTGTGTTTGCACTTTTAGTTGTGATAGCGTTTTTGTGGTGAGTGGGGGCTTTGATGTGAGATGCAGGTATCTTAATTGGAATGAACAAGTGAGATGTATGGCAATGTAGAGTACAAAATCCGTGCATTTGTACGTAAGTAATCTGTAGATTTTAGCTTGTTTACGATTTAACACATTACAAAGTTGTATTTTAAATGAGTTTTTATTTTTTATATCGTGGTATGTTATTTTTACCACAGAAGTTTAAGGATGACCGCTGTTTTTTTCATGAGTGAGCATTGGTTGTTTTTGGGATAGAGTGATGACTTTTGAGCAACGTTGGAGTTAAAGATTGCGGGAAGATTTTCCTATTTAGTGCAGAGTTTATATTTCAATTTTAAGCTTCAGAGGAAGCTGTTATGGAAGTTTCAGCGTTTATCTCAGTAAAGGTTGTGGCTAAGGGGGCAGTTTGTCCAATAAGGTGACACAAAAGAGATAGTGAAACATTACGCAAAGCGGTGCAGGCGCTCTAAAAAAAGATTTTCTAGAACGTTTTGGAAGAAGCAGAAAATAAAATGATGCGACTGTATTCCAAAAAGTGATGAATGCGTAAAGAGTCCCATTTTTTAAAAATGGGTTGGATTGATGGATGGTGATTTCTATGGTGTTTGGTGCTTTTTGTGATGGAGTTCACGTGTGGAGGTGGGTTTTCTTTTTCAGTTGTGAGAAGAGAAATCTAGCAGGTTAAGTTGTTGCACTGGGGCATGTCATGGTTAAAGCCAAAACCATTGTTAAAGTCATTGTTTGTGTAGATGTGAGGGGAGATTGCATTTTTGCAATAATTAACACTGCTTTTTCACGGAGAGGAGGATTTGTGCTTTTTGTGAAAATTCATAAAGAACAGTATTACATTTTATGCGAGGATATAATTTTTGTGTAAGTATAACTGACCAATTCTCATTTTTTGCAAATTATATGACTAAAAGGGAAGGTATTTGGTAGATTTCTTGTTTTTTTTATGGGTGTGTCACTTTTACTACAGATATCTATAGTTTGGGCTCTATATGAGACTGCGTGTTCAAATATCAGCTATGGAGAAAAATTATGAATATAAAATGGTTAATAACGGCTTCTGCTTTCGCTTTTGTTTCAGCTTCAGCAGCGCAGGCAGCAGATGTTATTGTTCCCCCTCAGCCCACACCCGTTACTCCAGTTATTGTTCCTTCTACGTTTTCTTGGACAGGTTTCTATATTGGTGGCCAGATTGGGAGTTTTTCGAGTAAAACGAAAATGGATATCCTCAGTGATGGAAAAACCTTTCCAGTGTCTGATGACTCTTTGCCTAAACTGTCAGGTTTCATGGGTGGTATTTATGGTGGTTCCAATATTGATCTTGGCAATGGTCTTATTCTAGGTGTGGATACAGATATCATTTGGACCGATAAAAATGACACTAAAACGGGGAAAGTGTATGCGATTGATAAAAATCACATAGCATATATTACGAAGATGTTGGACAAATCTGGGATTAAGATTGGTGAAAAAGGACTTAAGGCTGGTGATAAACGCGTGAGCAGTTTTACTTTTAAAGAAAAGTGGGCTGGGGCTACGCGGGTGCGTATCGGTTTTGCTGCTGAACGCATTATGCCTTATGTTGCTGGTGGTATTGCTTATACACAGCTTCAAGATATCGCGTCGGTATCAATAACAGACAAGGATACAGGTAAAGTAATTGCTTCTGGTAATTTGTCTGATGAAACAAAGACATTTGTTGGCTACACTCTTGGTGCGGGTGTTGATTTAGCAATGACCAATAATGTTATTGTGCGTGCGGAATATCGTTACTCGGACTTTGGTAAAAAGAAATTCTCAAACGATAAATATGAAACTTCTTACAAAACCAATGATTTTCGCGTTGGGGTAGCTTATAAATTTTAACGTACTATAAGTTTCAATGAAGAAGGGGCTCCGTCTTTGGCGGAGGCTCATTTATTTTTGTTGCTATATTATCACATGGTTCATATTATTATGCCTGCAGAATGTTATTGTTCATTGATTTTTATAAAAGGAAATTCATAAATGACAAGCAGGAATTTAACTATAAACCCAATGATTTCAGCAAGATAACTTACAAATTTTGGTACAAAACTAAATTATTAAGAGGCTCTTTCTTTGAATGGAGTCTCTATTTTATGTGACTGTGTCATTTTTACTACAGATTTTTTTTGCTTGGGTGTATAGCATTGCGCCATAAAATAAATTAGGAGCAAAATTTATGAATATAAAATCTTTAATGACAACCTCTGTTATCGCTTTGATTTCAGCTACTGCTGTACAGGCTGCTGATGTTGTAATTCCACATGAGGTTGCACCAGTTATTACGGCCCCTACTTTCTCTTGGACAGGTTTCTATATTGGTGGTCAAGTTGGAAATTTTTCGAGTAAGGTTGAGATAACAGATCCAGCTACAAAAAATAAACTTTTCACTAAAGACCTTACACCTAAGCCTTCTGGTTTCATGGGTGGCATTTATGCGGGCTCCAATTTTGATCTTGGAAATGGTCTCATTTTAGGTGTTGAAACGGATGCAGTTTGGGCTGACCGTGGAGAAACAAAAACAATCTTTATGTTTGGCGGTGACGAAGATAAGAAGCCTGGTGGTGGTGGTGAAGATAAGAAGCCTGGTGGCGGTGACGAAGATAAGAAGCCTGGTGGTGGTGGTGAAGATAAGAAGCCTGGTGGCGGTGACGAAGATAAGAAGCCTGGTGGCGGTGACGAAGATAAGAAGCCTGGTGGCGGTGATGAAAGTAAGAAGTCTGCACTTATTCGGACCGTAGCATTACCGAATGTCACGTCTAAGGAGAATTTTACTTTTAAAGAAAAGTGGTCTGGTGCTACGCGGATACGTATTGGTTTTGCGGCTGCTGATCGCATTATGCCTTATGTCGCTGGTGGTATTGCTTATGCACAAATGCAGGGTATTCAATCGACTTCAGTAACAGATGCATCAGGTAAAACAGTTTCTACTAAAGAAGCTGATAAAACCATGACAATGGTTGGTTATACTCTTGGTGGTGGTGTTGATTTCGCAATGACAGACAATGTTCTGTTGCGTGCGGAATACCGTTTCTCAGACTTTGGTAAAAAGAAATTCGTGAAAGATGGTGCTGAATTTAACTACAAAACCAATGACTTCCGTGTTGGTGTAGCTTACAAATTCTAATTGAATACAAAGATAAATTATTAATATAAAATTAATTACTAAGAGGCCCTGTCTTTGACGGGGCCTTTATTTTTTTGTGATTTTTTTTAAGTGTGTCATTTTTGCTACAGATATTTTAAAACGGATGCCCTATATATAATCCGTTTTGTATATTTGGAGATAATTTATGAACACGAAACGTTTAATATCGGCTTCTATTTTTGCTTTAATTTCAGCTTCTGCGGCACAGGCAGCGGATGTGATGATTCCTCATCAGCCAGCACGAGCTGTTCAACCAGCTATTGTTGTTCCGGCTTTCACATGGGCAGGTTTTTATCTCGGTGGCCAAATTGGTGGTTTTTCGGGTAAAACTGATATGAGTGTTGTTGGTAAGGACAAAAATATTCCACTGAGCAAAGATTGGTCACCTAAACTTTCAGGTTTTGAAGGTGGTCTTTACACAGGTGCGAATATTGATCTCGGCGATAACTTCATTTTTAGTATTGATACGGATTTCAGTTGGGCTGGACAAAAACACACAAAAACTATAACAATAGGTGCACCTGAAAACACTGCAGTAGATAGTTTAGTATCAAGATCTCGCAGATCAACGGAAACAGTTTCTGCAAAACAAACTTCTGTGACACAAGTCTCTGCAAAACCTGATTCTACGGCATCGAGTTCTACAAATCCAGCAGGATCAGCCCCAACAAGTTCAGAAGGATCAGTTCAAACAAAGCAAACAGAATCAGCTCCAACAAAGCCAGCGGCAGAAGCGGGAGTAAATGCAGGAGGAAACACACAGCGATCATCGACAGTACCATCCTCACCAACCTCTACAACATCGACTCCTAAGGCATCGGCTTCTACAAAGCTAACAGGGATAGCTCAAACAAAGCCAGCAACAAGCGGGGGAGCGGATGCAGCGGTCGTATTGCAATCATTGACTCCTCAAACCTCCTCTGTAGGTAGATCAGCGTCTTCCGGTGCACGCTCAGTATCATTGACGTCAAATTCTGTGAAAAAGGTAGGAGATTCAGGAAAAAAAGCTGAAGCTGTTACATCAGGAGCAGGGAAAGCGCAGTCAGGAGAGACAAGGCAAAGAGTATTGATGTCCTCATCTTCACAGGCGACGCAATCAACGGCGACACCAGCATCAGTGGCATCAAAAGTGGAAGCGACCGTACCGAAACAACCACTGGTACTGGCGAGATCAGGATCGTTCGGATCGGAAGAAAATACTGCTAGTGATGGTGGGAAACATGCTCAGGGGCATGGTGCATCTCACGGAAGTGGACACGGCTCTGGTGCTGATCCCCATGGGAAAGGTATTCATCATCCGCACAGTTCTAATCCACATGCTGCTTCTTCCCGTGGTTCTAATCCCCATGGCACACAGAATGTGGCTGGGCGCAGTGCGCAAGGTACACAAGCTGCAGATGAAAGCGGTACGAGTGCATATGGTATAGAGCAAGTGAAGAAGGAGATCGCAGGTCTTGGTTTGAACCAAGAGGGAAACGTCGAAACTTTGAGCCATACCTTCAAACAAAATTGGGGTGGGGCTACACGAGTGCGTATCGGTTTTGCTGCTGATCGCTTTATGCCCTATGTTGCTGGTGGTATTGCTTATGGGCAGTTCCAAGACACTATATCAATAACACTTAAACAGGGTGGTGAAGCAGCTTCTTCTAAGAACTTAACTGACGAAACAAAGACGATGGTTGGTTATACTCTTGGTGGTGGTGTTGACTTTGCAATGACCGACAATATTTTGCTCCGTGCAGAATATCGTTACTCAGACTTTGGTAAAAAGAAATTTGCAAAGGAAAAGCTTGAAATTGACTACAAAATCAATGATTTCCGTGTTGGTGTAGCTTACAAATTCTGATTTGTTTTAAGGTTAAGTTATTACAAGGCTCTACCAGTGGTGGGGCCTTTATTTTTTAAAGAGCATCATTTTTAGGTTTCCTTTCTTGATAGTTTCGTGATAAAGCCCATGAAACGTTATGATATATCTTCTTGATCGCTGCTTAATACGAATGATTGGCTTTCCCTATAGATCAAAAACCAGAGTTGCAGGGTTCAGGGAAGTTATGCAAAAATGAAATCGTAAAAGTGGACGGGAATGTTTCACAATGACTGTGAAAAATGAAACAATAGATTATTCGAAAACTCTTTATCTACCACAAACTAGTTTTCCTATGCGTGCGGGGCTGCCACAAAAAGAGCTTGAGCTAATGGCGCGATGGGAAGATATGGGGCTTTATGCTAAATTGCGCCAGCAAGCAAAAGACCGCCCACTTTACATTCTTCATGATGGTCCCCCTTATGCAAATGGCCATATTCATATCGGGCATGCTCTAAATAAAGTTTTAAAGGATGTCATTGTTCGCTCATTCCAAATGCGCGGTTTTAATGCAAATTATGTTCCTGGTTGGGATTGCCATGGACTTCCAATTGAATGGAAGATTGAAGAAAAATATCGTGCGCAAGGGAAAAATAAGGATGATGTGCCTCTTAACGAATTTCGTCAAGAATGCCGTGAATTTGCACAACATTGGATAACTGTTCAAAGTGAAGAATTTAAACGCCTTGGCGTTGTTGGAGATTTTAACACGCCCTACACTACAATGGCTTTTCATGCAGAAGCACGCATTGCCAGTGAATTGATGAAATTTGCTATGTCAGATCAGATTTATCGGGGGTCAAAGCCTGTAATGTGGTCTGTAGTTGAGCGCACGGCTTTGGCTGAGGCAGAGATTGAATATCATGATCATGAATCAGAAGTTATCTGGGTTAAATTTCCTGTTATTGAAGCCACCTCTAATGATTTATATGGTGCTTATGTTGTGATTTGGACAACGACTCCTTGGACAATTCCGGGTAACCGTGCGGTGAGTTATTCTTCGCAAATTTCTTACGGTGTGTACCAAGTTGAAAGTACAGAAAATGATTTTGGGCCGCAAGTTGGGGAAAAGCTTCTTTTTGCTGATGCGCTAGCGATGAGTTGTGCAGAAAAAGCAAAACTTGTTTTGAAGCATTTGCGTGTTGTTTCTGCTGATGAGCTTAAAACTCTCTTTCTTTCTCATCCACTTAAAGGTTTAGCTGGAGGTTATCATTATAAGATTGCGATGCTTGATGGTTCGCACGTAACAGAAAGTGCTGGTACAGGTTTTGTTCATACCGCCCCTAGCCATGGACGTGAAGATTTTGAAATTTGGAATATTTATAAACCTCTATTAGAGCAGGCTGGTATTGATTCATCTATACCATTTCCCGTTGATGATGCTGGTTTTTATACGAAGGATGTTCCCGGTTTTGGACCGGACCGTAAAGAAGGGGCTGTACGCGTTATTGATGATAATGGAAAAATGGGTGATGCTAATAAAGAGGTTATTAACGCTTTAATTAAAGCGGATCGATTGTTTGCACGCGGTCGCTTAAAACATTCCTATCCTCATAGTTGGCGTTCGAAAAAACCTGTTATTTTCCGCAATACACCGCAATGGTTTATTTCGATGGATAAAGATCTTGGCGATGGTTCAACTCTACGCAGTCGAGCTTTAGAGGCTGTTTCAAAGACGCGTTTTGTTCCTTCTTCTGGTCAAAATCGTTTGGCTTCTATGATAGCGGATCGTCCTGATTGGGTTCTTTCTCGTCAGCGGGCTTGGGGTGTTCCGATTTGTATTTTTGCGAATGAAGATGGTGTCGTTCTTAAAGATGAGAAAGTGAATGAACGTATTTTACGAGCTTTTGAAGCAGAAGGGGCGGATGCGTGGTTTGCAGAAGGAGCGCGTGAACGTTTTTTAGGTGACCGTGCGCATGAGTCTTGGGTTCAGGTCCGTGATATTCTTGATGTTTGGTTTGATTCTGGGGCGAGCCATAGTTTTGTGTTGGAAGATCGGGATGATTTGAGATGGCCCGCTGATATTTATTTTGAAGGATCTGATCAACATCGTGGATGGTTTCAATCTTCTCTTTTAGAAAGTTGTGGTACGCGTGCTTCTTCACCTTATAAAGCGGTGATTACACACGGCTTTACTTTGGATGAAAATGGCAAAAAAATGTCTAAATCTTTAGGGAATACAGTTGTTCCGCAAGAGATCATTAAAACATCTGGTGCTGATATTTTTCGTCTTTGGGTGATGACCACTGATTATTGGGAAGATCAGCGTTTAGGAAAAAAAATTCTTCAGACGAATGTGGATTCGTACCGTAAATTGCGTAATGCGATTCGCTGGATGCTTGGAACGCTAGCACATGATGAAGGAGAAGAAATAGCTTATTGTGCACTGCCAGATCTTGAAAAACTTATATTGCATCGGCTTTTTGAACTCGATCAGTTGATTAATCGAGCCTATGACGAATTTGATTTCAAGAAGATTATGCGTGCGTTATTGGATTTTTCGATTACTGAGTTATCGGCATTTTATTTTGATATCCGGAAAGATTCTCTTTATTGCGATGCGCCTTCATCAAAAAAGCGCAAGGCTTCCTTGCAAGTTGTCCGTGAGACTTTTGAGCGAATGGTAACATGGCTTGCTCCGATGTTGCCTTTTACCATGGAAGAAGCTTGGTTGGAGCGTTATCCAGAAAGTCATTCAGTGCATTTGGAACAATTTCGGTCTGCTCCAAGGGAATGGCAGAATGAATCTTTGGCTGAACGCTGGAAAAAAGTTCGGCAGGTTCGTAAAGTTGTGACGGGAGCTTTAGAGCTTGAACGCGCTGACAAGCGTATTGGATCATCGTTAGAAGCAGCGCCTATTGTTTTTATTTCTAATCCGGTTTTACTGGAAGCATTGGAAAATTTGGATATGGCGGAAATTTGTATCACCAGTGCTCTAACAATTACTCAGGATGTACCGCCTTCAGATGCTTTTACTCTCATCGATGTTGAAGGCGTTGGTGTATATCCGAGTAAGGCTTTTGGTACAAAATGTGCTCGATCATGGCGTTATACGCAAGATGTTGGGAGTGATCCTGCTTATCCTGATGTATCTGCTCGCGATGCAGCTACTTTGCGGGAATTGCAGATGCTTGGAAAAATTTAAAAACTTTGGATCAGAAGAGAAAAATCCAAGATTTTAAATGGCATTTTTCACCTTTGAATTCTGTCATTGATGCGTAGGGTCTTTTATGGTAGAGATGGGTCCCGTTTATTTTGTCTTTGGGGGTAATTTTTTGTATGGGGTTGATCTCCAATAAATCGCGGGAATATCTATCAGCCATATACTTAGAAAAATGGATAAGCAGTGAAAAAACGTGAAGTAAAAATATTTTCAACAAGCATTTTGGGTATGTGCCTTGTCTTAACGGGATGTGGCTCATCTGCTCCTACCTATGGTACAGGTAAACCGGCGTCGTTACAGTTTTTTGAAGATGTCGCTAACATTACCTCTCTAACACCGACAAACAATGCTAGTCAGCTTGTTATGAAACCTCGTCCAAAACTTGTGGTGCCAAGCCTTGGCTCGCGGGTAATTTTACCACTACCTCAACAAGATCTAGCGCAGGATGCCCTACAACATCCTGATAGAAGCAGGGGTCCTGTTTTTCCAAAAAAAGTATCATCTATTGATAGTTCAGAAAATGTTTCACGGTTGAATGCGAAGCAACGGCAGGAATATTTGCGTCGTCAGAGAGCACAAGCTGGAAGTGCGGAGTATCGTCGGTATCTCACTGAGCCGCCTTTAAGTTATCGTCAGCCGGCCAAGACTGCACCTGTTGGTCAGCAGGGTAAAGACGAAGCATTAAAAGAGCGTGAGAGAAAAAGTGCTTCGAAAAAGGCTGCTGGTAAAAAAAGTTGGTGGCCTTTTTAAGGAGACTTAATATTGTTGAAGGTGTTTTGAATAGAAAGAGCAATATTTTTTAACGCCGCTTTTGTGTAAAAAAATCTTTAAGCATCTGAGCAGCTTCTTTTTCCTTAAAACCAGAATAGACTTCAGGTTTGTGATGACAAGTTGGCTGTCGGTAGAGGCGTGGACCATGTTCGATAGCACCACCTTTGGGATCGCTTGTTGCATAATAGAGGCGCCGTATGCGTGCATATGAAATAGCTGTTGCACACATAGCACAAGGTTCAAGCGTTACATAAAGATCGCAATCAGGAAGTCTTTCGCTTTGGAGCGTTTCACAGGCCATACGGATAACACGCATTTCTGCGTGTCCTGTAGGATCATGTGCAGTTTTTGTGTAATTACCAGCGCGTGCAATGATTGTTGCTCCACGGATTATAACTGCTCCCACAGGAACTTCCTCTTTTTTTTCTGCTAATTGCGCTTCTAAAAGAGCTATTTCCATGGGAGTCAAAATCATAGTGCCTTTTCTACTTAAAACCTAAAGAGTCAGAAGACTCTTTGCTTATAGAGAGATGCTTGTAAAGTGGGTAATCTATTATTACGTGCAGAGGATAACATGGCTTTTTAAAGTGTTTAAAAATGAGTTGCAAGTAAATAGGTAGATTATTGCTGTCAAAGGATAGAAAATGCTAAACGATTGTGCTACTCCATCCTTTCAGAATAAGCGATGTAGTGCGTGTGAAAAATTTGCTGAACGTGCTGGAAGAGATTGGTGTGAAAGCAAATGAATGAAAAGAGTGAGAGTGAACGGATTGCCAAAAGATTAGCGCGTGCTGGTGTTGCGTCGCGGCGTGACGCAGAAATGATGATTGTTGCAGGTCGCATTGTTGTTAATGGTAGAGTTGTGACAACGCCTGCTTTTAATGTTACCCGCTCTGATGTTATTACAGTTGATGGTAAACCTTTGTCTCCTATAGAACGGACGCGGTTATGGCTCTATCACAAGCCGGCAGGCCTTGTTACCACTAACCGTGATCCCGAAGGCAGACCGACCGTATTCGACAATTTGCCGAAAGGAATGCCTCGTGTCCTTTCTGTGGGCAGGCTTGACATTAATACAGAAGGGCTTTTGCTATTAACCAATGATGGTGGATTAGCACGTGTATTAGAGCTTCCGTTAACAGGATGGGTACGAAAATATCGGGTTCGTGCTCATGGAAGAATAAAACAAAGCGCACTTGATAAGCTGAAACATGGCATTGCAATTGATGGTATTTTCTATGGTTCGATAGAGGCATCGATTGAACGTGAACAAGGGGCGAATGTATGGCTTTCTGTAGCTTTGCGTGAAGGAAAAAATCGTGAAATAAAAAACATTTTTGGCGCATTAGGATTATCGGTCAATCGTTTAATTCGTGTATCTTATGGTCCATTTCAGTTATCTGACTTAGAAGAAGGGGCAGTTCGTGAGCTAAAAGGTCGGATGTTACGTGAGCAATTGGGGGAGCGTTTGATTATGCAAGCCAATGCAGATTTTGATGCTCCTATTCTTAAGCCATTTTCAAATTCTGCAGTTTTTGCAGAAAAACAAAGTCGTAAAGATTTTTCTGGCGTAAATGATGGCTGGATTTGTTCGAGTGGAAGAGAAGTACAGCGCAGACAACGAGGCGGTTCGTCTGAGCATAGTCGGTCACGGTTGAACACAAAACCTGATGAGAAATTTATGCGCAAAGATAAGAACGAGGGTGAAAAAACAGAGCGTTCTTTGCCACGTTCTCGCCGTTCTAATGTTTGGATGGCTCCTGGTGCACGCCCGCAGAGTACGCGTAAGAAGTCTTTCTATAGTGAGGATAATCCTCATGACCATAAGAGCGGTTCGGTTGGTAAGAGGTCTTTCAATAGAGGTCAGGAAAAGCTACCAGAAGAACAATTGCGAAAAGAGAGGCGTGTGGGATTTGATCAAAAACGGGGCAAAGTATCTTACGGTGAGGCGCGTGTTTCTGGCAAGAATGATCATTTTTCTAGTAAAGCAGGGAAGTTTATGAAAGGCGATCATGATGGGCATTCTTTTGAGAATAAGCAAAAAACGAAATCATTTGGTGGTGCCATGAAAAAATCCAAATCATATGGTGGTGGCGCAAAAACATCAAAGCCATTTGGAGGGCCGCGTGCGGGTCATCGGCGGTAAATTTGCTGGGCGTGTTTTGTTTGCACCTACTGGTCAGTCGATTCGCCCAACGAGTGATCGTACGCGCGAAAGCCTTTTTAATATTCTTGCGAGCCGAGAAGAACAATTTTGGACAGATAAGCGTATTCTTGACCTTTTTGCTGGTACTGGTGCTTTAGGCATTGAGGCACTCTCGCGTGGTGCAAAGGCTGCTGTTTTTGTTGAAAATTCGGTTGAAGGACGCGGATTAATTCAAAAAAATATTGAATCGTTTGAATTGCAAGGAATTGGACGGATTTTGCGTCGTGATGCAACCAAACTTGGTAGTATTGGGACAATGTTTCCATTTGATATCATCTGCGCAGATCCTCCCTACGGCTATTGTTTAGGTGAGCGTGCTTTTGTAGAGGCTCTAAATGGAGGATGGGCAAAATCTGATGCACTTTTTGTTCTTGAAGAAAAGAAAGACACAATTATTCATCTACCTGATGTGTTTTATTTAGATGATGAACGTTTTTATGGTGATACGGCAATACGTTTTTATAAACTGCGATCACAGGTTTGATGTTGAGAAAGTTCTGATTTTTATCCAATAGGATAATTCATTCTGTACAACTTTATTGTACTTCTCTTTTAAAGTGATTTGCTTTGTGAACGTAAATTACGGAACAAGAAACCATAAAAACTTTATCTTTTTATCAAGGGTTTTGCGATCATACCAGATAAAATTATTTTCTCATGTATTGTTATTTTTCGTATCAGACTTTCTAGGTCATATGCGTTAAAGGTATGGCAAGCTTAGAACGAGAGGGTTGGTGGTGATGGAATGTATCGCTTTTAGAATACACTAGAAGGGAGCTTAATATCTTCAACAGTGTACTGTTCTCACCTTTATTTGTTGGATAATTTGAAAGAGATATTTCAGGTATTGTAGAAAAGATTACCTATCTTGTGAAAGAGTGAATATAAAATGAAACATTCGATAGCGGTGATTTCTAGAGCTCATGCGCGGCTTGCAGCTGAATTTGGCTTTCTACAAGTTTGTCACGGCAAAGCTGGAGCACTTCGAAAAACATCTAAGGGAGATGAAGTCTTCATTTACTGCCCGCGGTGCGAAATGCGCGCTGGGAAGGTGCTTCAAACAATAGAATTTCAGTGTATATTTAAAGATAACCATATTTATCAAGTGGAACAAGCACCTCAATTTACACCTTTTCGAAAAGATGTTGTTTTTAATAAACAAGCACAACCTGTTGTTTTAAAAGAGATTCAAGGACTTGAATTTCTTACCAACCCTCATTGGGGAATGTTAGCGCGACAGGGTTTTTTTGAAATTACGGCTTATGATGCGGTTAGAATTCGTGAAGCAATGGGGATTTCTAGCTGAGCAAATTTGGGCCATGTGGGAAGATGTTTCAACATGGCCTTGTTGGGATCATGAACTTGAGTGGGTAGAACTTTCTGGTGCTTTCAAAGCAGGAGCTGTAGGACAAATGAAGCCTAAAAAAGGACCGAAAGTAACTTTTACACTTGATAAAGTTATAAAAAACGTTTGCTTTTCTGATTATGCTAAACTTCCTTTTACACGCATGATTTTTGATCATGAGTATATTGGTTCAACGAAATCTGGTTCTTCCAATAATAAAATTCGTCATACGGTAACAATGTCTGGCTTACTTTCTCCCTTATTTGGAGTCATTATTGGATCAAAAATTAAATTGCATCTTCGTGATGCAATGATGGAAATGAGTCGCCGTGCTCTTACTAAAAATAAAACGCTTCTTTAGTTACGTTCACTTACGAAAAAAACAGATTTTTTCAAAAAGAGACGATGCAAGAATTATAGCCCACATTAGAATGAATGTCTTTGAACTGTTGGTATTGGACAAACCGATTATATTATCCGCGGAGTATTTTGCAACAACTCGTTAAAGTCTAATGAAACTATAATATGGGCTTAATTCTACACTAAAGCTCTTATAGAAATTACTGAATTCTACCTTATCATATAAAGCTTATAAACTATTTCTTTTGCTGGAAATAAGAGAGTTGCAGACTGCTAATTACCGCTGATTATTGTTCTACAGAGGCTTGTAAAGCCAAAAAACGTCTTTTTTTCTGCTTTTAAAGAGTACGATTTAAAAGGTTCTAGATGATAAAATAAGCTAAATAACTATACCATAAAGAGTAACTAACCTACCTCCAATAAATATATTTGTTCAAAAAATGATTGTTTTTTACACGCACAGATGTTTCGTTAATGGCAAATACCTCTATAGAGGTTAAAAATTATGGACTATGATTTTCCCCAAATGAGTTGGGTGAAGCTCTAATTTGCAAATTGAATTGAGGAAGAGAGAAATAATATTTGAGACTCTTCTAAAAGTTTCAATTCACTATTGTCCATTTATTGCAACACGTTGATTTATAATTGATCATTTTCGGATTAAATCAGCCCCCCTGAATATTGTAAGATTCTCTCATTTCAATCCCCCTTATGTTTGAATCAATAACAACCATTCTCTTGCACGTCACAAGGGGAAAAAACATTTATGGAAGGAGTGAATATATCTCTTATGAGCCATTACAATGCAAGAGTTGTCGCAGCATTGAGCGCTGGTAAATATAAAAATATAATAATGGCGCTATCTTATGACAGCATAGCACTATGCACTATCATTTCAGTAAAAGGCTAAGGGAAAACGGATCAATTTTAAAATCAAGATTTTTCCAGTCCTCTCGGGTTTGTGTTTCGAGAAGAGGCAGTTGATCAGGCTTAATAACAAAGCGGATAATTCACTATGATGCACAAAAAGAGACAATATCTTATCGTTTATACCTAGTAGCATCAAGAAAGAATGCCGCAATCGCGACTTATTTTCGACAGTCATAAAAGAAAGAATTGGCGATGGCATTATTCATACCCATTTGGAGCTAAAAAACTTATGGCTGCTGATTTTGGTAAAATCATAACGCAAGAAGATATTTTTTATTCTGTCTAAGATTTATTTCATTCACAAGGTTTTTGTTCGTGATAAGAGAGTTCGCAAAAGCAAAGGAGTGTTCCATAGAGAGAGAAGCATTTTCTCATGCTTACTTGCAAATTAGAGAATGCTAATTGGGCAGACTAACATGAAAATTGGTTTAGCGCTCAGTAGCAGATGAACAGGAAGTTTAGGTCATTCTTTGGTTGTTTGAGCACTTGAAAAATTGGGCTTAAAGCTAGTATCACTGCATAATCTTCTATTGATCCGATTGTACATGCGGATTGAGTTTGTGGAATAACAAAAGCGAATTAAAAAGGTTGAAGCCAAAAAATGCAACATATTGTGTTTTTTTAAAAAGAAGTTAAAAGAGAAAATTCTCGCCTCATTAAAAGAACAGAGTGCATGAATGGTGCATAATTTTTATTAATGAGCATATGAGATGTGACATCTTTGCCAAATTGTTTATCAATGTAAATGATTAATATTTGAGGGAGCTATAATGACTGACAAAAGCCAGATTGATAAAGCCACTTTGTTGATTGAATCGGCGAAGCGTTCTGGAGCAGATGCTGCTGATGCTGTTATTATTCGTGCGCATTCTACCAGTGTATCGGTTCGTTTAGGAAAAGTTGAATCGACAGAAGCTTCAGAGAGCGATGATTTTGCATTGAGGGTTTTTGTTGGCAAGAAAGTAGCGAGTGTTTCTGCTAATTTAGCGGCTTATCCGCAGGAACTAGCAGAACGTGCTGTTGCGATGGCTAAAGCTTCCCCAGACAGTTTATTTGAAGGTTTGGCAGAGAAAGAGTATTTAGCTACGAATCCTAAAGATCTTGATCTTTTTGATAATTTTGTTCCGGACAGTCATTTTTTAACAGAAGATGCTTTAAAAATGGAAGCGGCGGCTCTTGATGTTAAAGGGGTAAGCAACTCTGGTGGAGCTGCGACAACTTATGGCCGTAGTGGATTTGTTCTTGTTACAAGCGGTGGTTTTTGTGGGGCTTATCGCTCTAGTTATTTTTCACGTTCTTGTAGTGCTCTTTCTGGTGAGGGGACTGCGATGGAGCGGGATTATGATTATACCACAGCCTTACATTTTTCTGATTTGGAAGCTGCAGAAAATGTGGGAAGAAATGCGGGGGTAAGGGCGGTTAGACGTTTGGGAGCGGTTCGTGCTGCTACTGGGAGTGTTGATGTTATTTTTGACACGCGTACGGCTCGTGGAGTCGCTGGGCATATTGCATCTATGGTGAATGGAGCATCCGTGGCGCGCAAAACGAGTCTTTTACAAAATCTTTTGGGAAAAGCGGTGATGAAACCGGATGTTAATGTGACAGATCAACCTTTGCGATTGCGTGGGAATGCTTCTCGTCCTTTTGATGGAGAGGGAGTCGAGGGGCAAACATTAAATATTATAGAAAATGGTATCTTAAAAAACTGGCTTCTTTCCTCATCTTCAGCGCGTGAACTGGGTCTTAAAACCAATGGTCACGGTGTGCGTTCGGGGTCGTTAGTTCAGCCGGCGAGTACAAATTTTGCTATTGAACCGGGTTTGGTATCGCCTCATGATATGATAAAAAGTTTGCGGAGTGGTTTTTATGTTACAGAATTATTTGGGCACGGCATTGATTTTATTACTGGACAATATAGTCGTGGCGCTTCCGGTTTTTGGATTGAAAATGGCGAAATTGCTTATCCGGTGAGTGAAGTAACGCTAGGTTCTGATTTGCTTCATATGTTAGCACATTTAACACCTGCGAGCGATATTGATCGACGTTATGGTACAGCTGCTCCGACATTGTTAATTGAAGGGATGACACTTGCAGGAAAATAATACCCATCATTCTTCTGATCTCAATCTTTTGCTTGATGTTTGTCGAGAGGCGGGGGATTTAGCAATGAAGTATTTTGGATGTGAATTGGATGTTTGGATCAAAGATGGCAATTCACCAGTCAGTGAGGCGGATTTTGCAGTTGATCACTTTTTAAAGGAAAAGCTTCTTGGAGCACGCCCAGATTATGGATGGATTTCAGAGGAAACAAGAGATAATCGCGGGCAACGAGTTTATGAACGTTATTTCGTGGTTGACCCTATTGATGGGACTCGTGGTTTTCTTTCTGGCAGTATCTATTGGTGTGTTTCGATTGCTATTATTGAGAATGGGCGTCCTATCGTAGGTGTTTTGCAGTGTCCGGCTCAGGGGGATGTTTATGCAGCTGTTACGGGTAGAGGGGCAACATTAAACGGCATAGAACTTCCTCTTTTGGCGCCTCAGGTTAATCGAAAATATAAAGTTTCACTTGATAAATCATTAGCTCAAAAATTGCCGGATGATTTTTGTAATCAGGTTATTTTTTACCAATACATTCCCTCTCTCGCTTATCGTATTGTTCTTGTTGCTCAAGATGAGATCGATATCGTGTTGGTTCGTCCGAATTGTCATGAATGGGATATTGCCGCTGCTGATCTTATTTTGCAGGAATGCGGGGGATGTTTTCTATCACTTGATGCGCCTTTTATATCGTATGGGATTGAACCTTATCAATATGGACTGTTAATTGCTGGTAAAAATAATTGCTGTCAAAATATGATAGATGTTGTTCGTCAAGCAAAGTTAGTTTAATCACATACAAGCGCGCTAAAATCTCTGAATGATATGGAGGCACACATGATTGAAACCAATGAAAAAAAACAATACTTACATCTTGTATTTGGTGGGGAATTGAAAAATCTTAGTAGTAATCAGTTTAAGAATCCCAATGATTTAGATGTTGTTGGTATTTTTCCAGATTACCAATCAGCGCAAGAAGCATGGCAGGCGAAAGCGCAAAGCAGTGTAGATAACGCATTACAACGTTATTATATCATAGATTTGCATAAGCTTCTTGATCTTGAAATGGGTGCTACAGAGTAAAATTGGAATATTCGATTGTTATTTTCTTGGTTTATGCGAGTGTAGCGAGATTGAATTCTCTCAATTTAATATCAGGATGAGTGAAATAATTCAGAAAAAGAAGCAGTGCGCTTTAAAGTGCTTTTGGTAAGAGAAGCATTCAACGATAAAGACATGGTTTGCACAGTTTTTTGTATGGGTGGATTATCTGGATTTTGTTTATTGGATAAATCCACGATTGAGAAGCTTAGATAATGTTGCGAAGGCACAGAGCATTTATAATCAATTTATGATCATTTTTTTGCATGAGTGGCATATCATCAGACCTTTTTTCGTTCTCAAAGTGAAGAAGTTGTTCCCATGTTTTCTCATTCTGCTAATCTAGGAATAAATCCGTAATTTGCAAAAAAGTGAGGGTTTAAATTTTTGTGTGTGGTTTGTAGGGACGAGATGAAACGCATGATGTGAATAAAAATAATGGAGAAGGCTGCTATTAACTAAAAGGCTTTCAAGTCTGAGAAAATATAATTATGATTGTGGATATTTCATAGGGAAAAACGTATAAAATAAGAAAGGAATTATTTTATTCGCTAAATTATTGACTTGCTCTATCATATTTTATGTACATGCATTTTTATGGGGAGAGTTTCTTGAAAAAATATGGAATAAAACTGTGATTTTTTTCTTTTGGGATATCAAATTGATCTCAGAGGTGAGGAATTTTTTGTCGCCCAAAATGCAAAGAGTGTTTCATGAGAAAAAATAAATACAATGGATAGAACAGAGTTGATGAATTGTTTAACAAAAGAAGCTTATAAATGTCTCAAAACAGGCAACAGGGGTGATTTTCAATGTCGGAACTAAAGGCACGGGCAGCTCTTTTAATCTATCGAATGATTGGTTTTTGCTTACGTCCTGTGATCCCTTTTTATTTGTTTTTACGTGCTGTCCGTGGAAAAGAAGAGCGTAGTCGCCAAAAAGAACGTCTAGGTAAAAGCCATAAAGCACGTCCTCCAAGTCCATTAATTTGGTTACACGCAGCAAGTGTTGGAGAAACACTTGCTCTTGTTCCGCTCATTAATTATATTTTATCATTGAAAATCAATATATTACTCACAACCTGCACTGTAACATCTTCTTCGCTTGTGAAAAAGCATTTTGGGAGTCGGTTAATCCATCAATATGCTCCGTTGGATTTAGACTTGGCAGTACACCGTTTTATCAGCCATTGGAAGCCTGATTTAGCACTGATTTGTGAATCGGAAATTTGGCCTTTACGTATTAGAGAACTTGCCAGAATGCGTATTCCGCAGATTTTAGTTAATGCGCATATGTCTGAACGTTCTTTTAAAGCTTGGCAGAAACGGCATGTTCTTGCGAGACATATTTTTAAGCATATTGATCTGGCTATTGCTCAGAACGAAAGGGATTTAGCTTATTTCCATGCGCTTGGGGTAAAATCTGTTGTGCTTTCTGGCAATCTGAAGGCTGATGTTTTTCTGGTTGAAGATAAAACAGTGTTTGCGCGTTATCGTGATGCTATTGGTAACCGTCCAGTTTGGGCAGCTGTTTCAACCCATGAAGGGGAAGAGCAAATTGCTTTTGAGGTTCATAAGATTCTTAAAAATTATTTGCCAGATTTATTGACAATCATTGTGCCTCGTCATCCTGAACGTTTAGAAGATCTTATCAAAAAATGTGACAATGATTTGTGTTTTATTCGTAGAAGTAAAAATGCTGTTCCAGATGCGAAAACAGATATTTTGTGGGGAGATACGATTGGCGAAATGGGACTTTTTCTTCGTTTATCGAAGGTTGCTTTCCTTGGGAAGTCGTTATGTGGACAAGGTGGACACAATCCATTGGAGTTGGCTTTGCTAGGTTCAGCTATTTTAACGGGACCGCATGTCTCAAATTTCCAAGAAATGTTTGAACAATTTTTAAAGCGTGATGCAGCATGTATGGTTCAAGATACAAAGCAGCTTGCTACTCAGGTTTATAGGCTTTTAACAAATGAAGCATTACGGCAAGAAATGGTTGATAAGGCTCATGAAGTAGCGACAGGTATGGCAGGAGCACTCGAGCGCACACTAAAAGTTCTTGATCCATTTTTGCAACCTCTTGTAATACAGACAAGTTTAAGCCAGCATCGAGGTAGATATGCGTATTAGCGCACCTCATTTTTGGTGGAAAGAGAGAAGCTTTTTACGTTTTTTATTTGCTCCAGTTTCGTGGGGTTATGGTTATTTTTCTCGTTGCCGTATGGCAAGACGACCGCTTATTATTGATCTTCCGGTTTTATGTATTGGCAATTTTACATTGGGCGGTGCCGGAAAAACGCCTGTTGTCATTGCTTTTGCGCAAATAGCTAAAGAGCTTGGTTTTGTGCCGGGCGTTGTATCGCGTGGTTATGGTGGGGCGGTTAAGGGGGTCCATCTTGTGAATGAGAAATGTGATAATGCGCGCGATGTTGGTGATGAGGCACTTTTACTAGCGAGGCATGCTTTTGTTGCTATATCACCAGACCGTTATGCAGCGGCACAACAACTCAAGCAAGAAGGATGTAATCTCATTTTAATGGATGACGGATTTCAAAGCCGTCGTCTTTACATGGATTATGCGTTGCTCGTTGTCGATGCAATGCGTGGTTTGGGTAACGAAGCTGTTTTTCCAGCAGGGCCTTTGCGTGTACCCTTAAAAACACAGTTTTCTTTGATGGACAGTGTTTTATTGATTGGGCATTCGGATGCGTGTGATAAGATTGCCTTTCTTGTTACACGGACTGGAAAAGCTTTGCATCATGCACACCTTAAATCACTAGCATCTGATGAGGTTGCAGGAAAATCATTTTTGGCATTTGCAGGCATTGGCAATCCAGATAAATTTTTTCAATCCATTAAAGAACTCTCTGGTTATGTTGTGCAAGCTTACTCTTATCCTGACCACTATTTTTTTACTGATACTGATTTAAAAAATCTTGCACAAAAGGCTAAAATGCAAAACTTATGGTTGGCTACAACGGCTAAGGATTACGTCCGCATACAGACAAGTAGCGTGCAAAAAGATTTAAAAAATCTTGTTATCTTTGATGTCAACATCGATTTTGCTCAAAAAGATTTTTGTCGTAAGATCCTTAAGGAGGTTATGACACGTTTTAGAGAACGCACTCCTCTCTTTAAGATGCAATCTTAAAAGCAAATCTTGGGCTTTATCAGTTCTAATTGGTTATTTTTCTGCATTTTTAGCAATTGGCTGAGGTACGGATTGCATTCGAGCTCGCGATGATAGGAAATTTCACAATTAGCATATGCTTCTTGGCGATGATGATTCCAATATTGTAAATCGTCTATTGGGATTTTTTGTCCACTAACAGCACAAAGAGTATACGTTCCATATTCTACAATTTTATATCCATTATTGGAATAATGAATTTTTGCTTCGCGTTCATCATTGGAAAACATTCTTTATACTCCCTTTCTATTTTTATGAGAGATAATATAAGTAAAGTGCCATAAGGTGTATTATAAAGTCGAGAATAAATTAAAAAAATATTTTTTTTGCCAAACTAGTACGGGGTGACTTATTTTCTACCAAAAAGCCTTTCTATATCAGCCAATTTGAGTTCAATATAAGTAGGACGACCGTGGTTACATGTACCTGTATTGGGTGTTGCTTCTATTTGTCGTAACAGTGCATTCATTTCTTCAGGGTGTAAAAGACGTCCAGACCGTATTGAGCCATGACAAGCCATCGTTGCTGCAACATAATCAAGCATTGCTTTGAGATTATCTGTTGTATCATATTCAGCAGCTTCGTCTGCGAGATCTTTAATGAGGGCTTGTACGTTGACTTCTCCTAACATGGAGGGGGTTTCACGCACAACGATTGCACCAGGTCCAAATGGTTCTATTCCCAAGCCAAATTTCTGCAAAGCATCTTTATGCATTAAAAGACATGTTGCGTCTTCTTCAGAGAGTTCTACAATTTCAGGGATAAGCAATAATTGTGAAGGAAGCGGTTTAGAATAAAGCGCATTCTTGAGTGCTTCATAAACCAATCGTTCGTGAGCGGCATGCTGATCGACAATGATCAAACTATCTTGGGTTTGAGCAATAATGTAGTTTTTATGGATTTGTGCTCTAGCAGCTCCTAAGGGATAAGATAATTCTTCTGTTGATGATGTAGTACTTGCGGTGCGTACATCAGCGCTGGGTGTATTTAGGCACTCCATAAGTGGCGTGCTTTCTTCTCTTAAATTAAATGAGCTCGTAGCGTCTAATGGTTGATGAACCATTGATCCAGATGCAAGATGATGGTGCTGTGATTTGTAAGAAAAAGGACGGTGTGTACTTTTAAAAGTTTCCAACGGTTGTGTTTTAAATGCAGCCAGCATTGCTTCAGAACCTGTTGAAGTAGGGCGAATTCCAGTTTGATGCAAGGCTTCACGGATGGCCCCAATGATTAAGCCGCGGATTAAGCTTGGATCACGGAATCGAACATCAGCTTTTGCGGGGTGTACATTGACGTCCACATCAGCAGGCGGCAAATCAATGAAAAGAATGGATACGGGATGGCGATCTCGAGCCATGACATCGGCATAAGCTCCTCGAATTGCACCCCAGAGTAATTTATCGCGCACTGGACGCCCATTAACATAAGCAAATTGATGAAGGCTATTGCTACGGTTAAAAGATGGCAAGCAAGCAAATCCGGTTAAGCGAACAGCCTCGCGCTCAGCATCAAGTGTGATGCTGTTGGGAGCGAATTCTTTTCCCATGATCTGCGTAATACGTTGTAATTGTCCTTGGGTATTATTTTCCGTGGCAGGTAATTCTAGGGAAGTCCGGTCTGGTCCAGAAAGAGAAAAACGGATATGTGGAAATGCGATAGCAATTCGTTTAATCATATCGGTGATAGCATTCGTTTCAGCACGATCGGTTTTCATAAATTTTAGCCGTGCTGGTGTAACAAAGAAGAGGTCACGAACTTCAACGATAGTACCAAGATTGGCAGCAGCTGGTTTGGGTCCTACAATTTTTCCTGCTGTGACAGTAATTTCAGCAGCATTCTCAGCATCTTGCGTTCGTGAAGTTAGTTTAAGTTTAGCAACAGAACCAATAGAGGGTAAAGCTTCTCCTCTAAACCCTAGGAAGCAGATATTGTGTACGTCATCCGTAATTTTTGATGTACAATGGCGAGAAACCGCTAAAGTTAACTGATCTGAAGGAATACCACAGCCATTATCACTCACCTTTATAAAATTTTTCCCCCCGTTGGCTGTAACGATTTCAATACGGGTTGCACCAGCGTCAATAGCGTTTTCAATCAGTTCTTTGACAACATTTGCCGGCCGTTCAATAACTTCACCGGCGGCAATCTGATTAATAATATTTTCGCTGAGATGGCGTATGATCATGATAAATTCTAGCAGAATTTTTGCGGACTCTAAAGAAACTTCGAATTATGATAACATCATTTACACAACATTCAAGGATGAGAGAATGTGAAGGTATAATTCTCAAAAGTTGTATTTATTTTCAAAGAATGTTTTATCAAGCACTGTTTCATTGTTTGTGAGATTCCATTATTGATTATGAAAGCAAATTGACTGGAAAGATCAGAGGGTAATAATTTTTATCATCTTAAAACAGTTTGCATCAACCAATTATCTGGGTGACCAAATAACTAAAGTCTAAAGTAAAGAGGAAGGCAAGATCATATGGTACGTGTGAGCGGTATTTTGGCAGATAGTGATATACAGGCTTTAATTGACAATGGTGTTCTTAAGGCTCTTTGGCCATTTGATGCAACCCAAATACAACCTGCAAGTCTTGATCTGCGTTTAGGGGAGAAAGCCTATCGTATCCGTGCTTCTTTCATGCCGGGATCTGATGCAAAAGTTTTAGATAAGCTCGAACGGTTAAAGTTGCACGAATTTGATTTGCGGGATGGGGCAGTTTTAGAAACGGGTTGTGTTTATATTGTTCCTCTTTTGGAAAGTTTGGCTTTACCAGAAATTTTATCTGCTATTGCGAATCCAAAAAGTTCTACAGGACGATTAGATATTTTTACGCGTGTGATTACGGATAATGCACAGGAGTTTGATAAAGTTTGTGCAGGTTATCATGGTCCACTTTATCTTGAAATTAGTCCACGTACATTTCCAATTTTAGTACGCACCGGTTCGCATTTATCTCAACTTCGGTTTCGCAGAGGGCAAAGTTACTTAAATGAAATTGAGCTATATGCTTTGCATAAGGACGAAACACTTATATCGGATGATTTTCCTAATATTAGCGATGGTGGTATTGGGCTTTCTATTAATTTGAAAGGAAACGAAAACGGGTTTGTAGGGTATCGTGGTAAACGTCATACAAGTGTTATTGATATTGATAAGCGTGCTGTTGCTGACGTTTTAGATTTTTGGGAACCTCTTTTTGACCGTGGTCAAAGAGAATTGGTGCTTGATCCTAATGAGTTTTACATTTTAGTCTCTCGAGAAGCTGTTCATGTTCCTCCGCTTTATGCAGCTGAAATGACGCCTTTTGACCCCTTAGTTGGTGAGTTTAGGGTGCACTATGCAGGTTTTTTTGATCCGGGATTTGGGCATATGGAGGCGGGTGGAAAAGGGGCAAAGGCAGTTTTGGAGGTACGCAGCCATGAAGTTCCCTTTATTTTGGAGCATGGGCAAATTATTGGTCGTTTAGTGTATGAGCACATGCTTAATCGACCTTTAGCACTTTATGGGCACGATGTTGGCTCACATTATCAAGCGCAGGGATTAAAATTATCTAAGCATTTTAAGTGAGTTTAAAACGCAGATTTTGATAAAGTGTGTGGAAAGTGTCTGCATAGTAAAGCAAGAGAAGATGCCAGAAACAAAACACGTTTGTCTTGACCAGCTATTTATTTTTCTATCTTAAGCTGGTAAAGATTTTCCTCGTTCTACAAGCTATAATAAGTTTGCTACGGTCTGCTTTTTAACCTTCACAAACATTTCTAATAGCTGCTTCCTGACGCGTTAAAGGGAGCTTCTTCTTTAAGGACAGCCTCTCTTTTCGATTCAAAAGTTTCCTCATCTATTTCAACTGTTTTTCAGATCAAAAAGATTAATCCGTTGAATGAAGATTTCTTGTCTTTTACAGGTATGAGAAACATTATCACTCCACTCTGTTTCGGTGCTATCGACAAGAATACGACGGGTGAAAATCTTTTTCCCAGAGGCAGCAATAAAGCTATCAATATCTTCTTTTTTAATGCAGTGAGAGGCTTCATAGCACTTACATTGAATAGCAGCATAACCTCCTTCATCACGGATTTTAGCGACCAAATCAATGCTGATATCACGCCCATCTTTCCCGTGCTCTTGTGCCCGCTCGTCATAGCTCTTTATTAACAGCAAAAGAGTGGAATTTGCTGTTCATTTTATGCATTGATAAAGACAAATTCAATATGTGCTTTAAAATATCAAAAAGAGTATTTTGATAGGTTTTAATCACTCACTTTATAGAAGGAGGTTATGACACCTTCAAAAACTTCAAAACCCCTCAAAACATATTTCATGGGTTGTATTTATATGTTGTATTGTCAATACAGATTGTTTTTAAAGAATTTGAAAAATCTTAACATATTTGAAATATATTGATTTTTATTTTTTTACTGAAAAAAATTAAAAGAGGGTGAAAAAAGCACCTCCAAAATCTCCAAACCCCTTAAAACTAATGGTTTAATGCTTTATAAGAACTTAGAATTCGTTCATTGTTTTGTTGTGTTATTTTTCACTAAAGGATGCCATTCATAGCGTATCGTAGGTCGATCTCCTTTTTGATTATTATTTTCAGAGATTTCACAAATATGATTGGAACGGCATAAAAGCTCTAAAGCTTGCTTGACAGCTTTGTTGTCTTTTAAATGAGCTCAACACCGTCTATTATAGATATCCCTTGCCGTAAAAATATCTTGTAGACAATCACAACGCTCTACAATCAAATTTGCACGTTCTTCTACCAGTGTATCCCCAGCGGCATAAAGATGTTTCGCATGACTTAATAGATAGTTTGATCAGCGCAATGCCATGGAAAGAGAGGAGTAAAGTGATTTCAAAACGCCCGCCTTTGACAAGTTCAAAAATCAAAGCAAGGGTTGCTATAGTTTTGGGCATCTTTAAAACATGCGATTCTCAAGCCCTTGAAACGATTTTCTCTGCTTTTGCTTGTGTAAAAATCTTTCCATCCATTCACGAAACCTCTCTTGCGCATAGGCAGAAAAAGCCATCACAATCGGGTGATCAGGAGAGCCTAACGGTTTATCATAAAGGGAATGGAAAACTGTTTCATAAGCTTCTTTTGCATCATGATTTGGAGATCTGTTTATCCATTTCTACTCTTTTGTATCCTCCAGCCACACCGTTATTTGGAAACGCTGGATTAAATCATCATCATTTTTATGAGAAAGAGTACCATGGATAAGAGAAGCAATGCGTGAAGGTTGGATTGTTCCAATGTTAGATAAAGTTGCATTTTCAATATGAAGGGTACCCCATCTTATCCGATCATAAATAAATTCCCCATCCCCATTAAAAGTTTCTAAATAAAAAGCACGGTCTTTCATAGTCTTTGTTTTCCATTTTTGCGAAAAATCCAGCAAATTCATCACGAACCAGTAATAAGCCACGCGGATTTTCTTGTAATAATTCGCCAAGCTTTTCTATCGTTGCATCATTGATAATAAGACGCGGCATTGAAGTTTTACGGTTTTCCTTTTTATCCTTGTCCATGGTCTTCGCTAAAAAGGCACGTGCTGCTTCATAATCGCCATTTTTGAAAGCTTTTTCTGTTTTTTGTTTTCTTCTTTTTTACGCAAAATCTCGAAAGCATCATGAACTTTCGTTTGTTTTTTTGTGTTGTTGCCAATTTTTACGCCTTTCCTTTTGAAGTGTATAAAGTGGAGCAAGTGCCGCGCGCATGGCAGGTGTTTTTAGTGCAGAAGGGTTTTCAATAAGGGGGCCCCCAGGATTAGGGACAATTTGCCAATCATCATGCTGTTTTGAAGCAATACGAACCTCATTGCCAATCATGGCAGCTAAACCACATAAAGTAGAGACAGCAATAAAATCGAGAGAGGATTATTGGCAATCGGCAACGTCATAAATATAGCGACTTAAGGTTAAAGGCATTTGTGCAGGGTGAAAAGGCTCGACCGGTAACAGAGCAGCACTGATTGGCTGTATTTCCCCCCAACCGTTTTGTTGCTACTACTTCATAAGGAATGGCTTTTAAACAAGCATTTTCGTTTAAAGAGCACTTAATCGTTATCATTTACAGTGTTATGGGCTAAATCAGCCTTCTTATCTTGTTTCATATTGCTCTCCTTTGAGAATATAAAAAATCATTAAAGTCTCTTCCTTTAGGTGCTTGCATCATAGAGACATCAAAGCCGTGTTTGTATGCACGCGTTGCTAGGGTAAAACCTGCTTTACAACCAGCTTCATCTCCATCCATTGCAATGGTGAGACGTGTTTTGGTATTAATATTGGAAAATTCACGCGCATCATGCCACTGGTTGAAAGGGATACCCACAAACTCACAGGCTTTGGTAACAAACCAGATAGCAGAGCCAGACCGGTTTCAACGCCCTCACAAATAACAAGATGCTATCCATTGGCTTGACTTAAATGCACCGCACCGCCTACCACAGAATCTAACATGGTCTTTGCTGGGGATAGATCTATTTTGCATCCATTGGCTTTTGAAAAGATCCTATGGATTGCAAAGGAGTAGGCGCCCTTAACCAGAGCAACCAACGCGGGTAGTGTAATCCCTAAAGGGTGCGGACATTTGTTATGAAAGGCGAAAATCGGGAGGCAAGACACAAGTG
Source organism: Bartonella jaculi (assembly GCF_039543045.1). Taxonomy (NCBI): domain Bacteria; kingdom Pseudomonadati; phylum Pseudomonadota; class Alphaproteobacteria; order Hyphomicrobiales; family Bartonellaceae; genus Bartonella; species Bartonella jaculi. Next base: position 5,951 of record NZ_BAABIZ010000004.1, on the reverse strand, counting down.
GTATTCCGCAATGCGTAAATAAGCTTCTACTAAGGTATTTTTGATTGATTGGCTTTGGTTCCAAATCTTTGCTCTCTCTGCTTTCTGTTTTGCTTGTTTGAGATCAGAACAAAACTGTTTTGAGAAAGAGAGCCTATGATCATATACTTTATAAACAAAAGCTTGTGACTGATAAGACCTATTTTTGTAAGTGCTTGTATGATTTCTCTAAAAGGACAGCCAGCATATCAATAAAGCAACCGACGCCTATCATTAGAAAGAGATAGACTAGGCAATCGATCATCATGGGCTGGACAACGGGCAATTCCATAATGCCCATATCAAATACAACGCAAGGCATAAGCAATGCTTTGAGCATTTTCGAAGTAAGATAACATTTTCCATTCTATGGTATTGCATCACAGGATGGATTTTCCTATATAACCGTCGGCAATATCCATATTTGTTTTTGAAGTGAAAACCTAAGATGTAAAAAAGTATATGAATTATCTCATAGTATGAAAAGTTATTTATAGAGAATAAAATGAAGAAAATTTTAAAATTATTGAGCGGAATAGCTTTGTTCGTTATATCTGGGTGTTTTGAAGATCAGCCTCCTCGAACGGCTGTAGATGTATGGAAAAAGTCTGGTGCAGATAAGCTTGAGATAAAAAAAGCGTTGTTGGAATGTGGAACGACCTTTTCTGATGATTTTTCAGAAAGCGAATCGATCATCCGTGAAAGGCTTAATATGGATGCATCTGTTGATGCTTGTATGATCCAAGCGGGATTTCATCATGAATTTGGAGAGCCTAATTGGTGTGAGGATGAGAAGTATAAAGCTTATAATCTTCCCATTTGTCAACCTGATGCTGTTATTCCTCAGCGAAGTGTTGAGAGACGCTTAAATAGTCCTTATTGTAAAGAGAATAAAGCTCAACCGGAATGCCAACCTTAAGTGTCGTTGCTGATAATTAATAACAATATCCCTATCTTTGCGTTCGTTTAGAATGGTGGAATTGTTTCTCAATCTTTCATAAAAATACTGTCTGTGAAGCAATATGACGTAGGGAAAATGCACTTTGTAATCCTGTAATATTGCGTCACAGGAAAGGTTTTGCTATTGTTCGATTGCAATTTCGGAAAGCCTTGTCCGTATTTATATGACAAGGTTTTTTATGCAGCATCACTTTGACGTTGGTTTTTAGCTTTTTCAATTATATTTATCAAATCCGATTGTAATCAGCGCGATCAAAGACAAAATTTCAAGGGTTTTGGTAAAGAGACATTGGTCACATGACGGCGGAAAGTTGAAACACTTATATAAAGCAATTTTGCATTTTCACAGTCTGTAAGAAGAATATCATTTTCTGTCATTATAAAATTCTTTCAATAATAAAAAATGGAAACAAATCATAAGCATTTATTAACCATATTTTTGAATCATTAAAAAGTAACTTTATTAATAAAAATAGTCAATTACCATATATTTTCTCATTTAACACTTTAGGAGTTTTATAGAGACTGTATGAGAAAAGAGAGAGGAAGTTATCCACAGATAATGGGGTATTACACCCCATATCTTAAGATTGACCGGTGACATAAGCTGCCCATTTATCCATATAGACACGGCGCTGTTCTAAATAGTCAGTACGACGATAAGCGCGCTCTACTTGTCCTCCTACCGCATGACTTAGAATTGTTTCAGCAACCTCATAGGGGGCATCGGTTGTTTCAGCGAGCCAATCGCCTAAACTAGAACGAAATCCATGCGGGCAGGCTTCAAGTTTATTTTTTCTCATATACGCAGCCATCATCGAATGTGAAAGAGGACCACGACCTCTAGCAGAGAAAAAGAAATCATTACGAGAAAGCAGGCGCGCTTGTTTTAAGATTTCTAATGCCTCTGATGATAAGGGAACGCGAAATTCTGTTGTAGCATCGCGTTGTCCTTTCATATTCTCAGCAGGGATTGTCCATATATCTCCATCAATCTGATCTTTATGAATATGACGCAAAGGATATGTACGAACCCCTATAAGGATAAGTAAACGTAAAGCCAGTTGTGTTATGATTGATGTTTGGCAAAGTGTTTTGTAAAAATCCGGCACATCCCTCCAATCCATAGCTGGTAAGTTTTGCGTTTTATGGCGTTGTTTTCTAAAAGAGCTTTCATTTTCGCCATTGCCTGTAGATCAACATCCAATTCCAACCTAGCAGCATGTTTGAGACAAAGATTAAGGCGAATAAGAGCTCTATTCGTTGTTGCAGCTGCTAGATAGGGGCAAGCGTATTGCGTATATCGGTTTGGATAATTTCTGAAACGAGGAGGCAGCTTAATTTGGCAAGAATATAAAGCCGTAACGGTGAAAACCACTTCCTATCTTTAGCATCATTCTTTAATTCAGCTACTTTCAAAAGTGTCCAAAGTAATGTCTTTTAAATAATGGAGATTACGCATTATCTCATGTTTTTGTTTCTTATGTTCTTTAATGTGAGCACGCCCCTCATACAAAACAGAATGCCACCCAGTTGCAGATTCACGGGCTTTTTTTTAGAGACATCTCGCAATGCTTCTAAGCCCATCTCACGACGCCGCCCGTGAATGGTATAACGGTAAATCCATCGAGCACCACCATCTTTACGTTTATGGAGTAACAAGCCGGCACCATCATACTATTTGCCAGCTCCCAATGTTGCTACAGCCCTTGCATTAAGGCAGTTCATAAGAGCCATTTTTATTCCTTTCTTATACAATTTTTACCCACACGCCAGCCCCGCTTGTGATGTGCAAGCGAATGATTTTGATTGATTCAACGTAACGAGATTTGAAATGAGAGAATCTTAGGATATTTGAGTCTCTCATTTAATATGCAAAATAATAAATTATTATTATAAATAAATATATTATTACTTAAAAGGAAAGCTTAGTATTCTTACAAATACGATACACCATTAGTTTGTTACTTTTTCAAACTGAATATATGAGATTGGTTGCCACTACGCGTTCGATTCCTGAGAATTTAAATAACAACATCGTACATTTTATTTTGTATAAAATGTCACTAAAGAAAAATATACAAGCTTTCAAATACAATACATTAACAGTTTTTTCAAAAAAACTGCAGTGCTTTTCAATTGATATTGTCCATAATTCTTTTTTAAGGTATCTCATTTCTGATTCAAATGTCATGTTGATGATCTTATTGAATCAATTCTTGTTGCGTATAAAGTAATTTATAGTATGACCAACATTGCTCAAAAAAGTGAAAATTTTTCTGTTGAGGCAACTAATATTTAAAATCCGAATTGTTAGCAATAAATATACGAGATTTTGAATGTCAATATGAGAAAATTGTCAGATGCATTTAACAGTTTGATTTAGCTCTATTAATAGCTTTTTTGTTTTTATAAAAGGGGGGATATGGTTGGTTGTATATTCTTGCAGATTGTAATGTGATACCTCTTTATAGAGATGGAATTGCTTTGAAATTGAAATGAATAACTAAAGTGATACCTTTTGGGAGGGCATCAATCATAACGGGGTATAAGACCTCACTTAGATACACGTGAAGTATGGGATTATATATTATTTATTAAGGCTTTGCATTTACCAAGTTTTTAATTTTGGAAAGAGAAATAAAAACGTTGTTTCTATCTGTTATTTTTTTTAAGTTGCAATCTCTGTTGTCTGCATTTACTGAGCGGAGTGTTCTTTTGGAACATTTAATAAGAAACGGCGGGCTAGGGCTTATTGATTTTAGGGTGTTTTTTCTTTTCATTGAGGAACAATGGTGCCATAATGATTATTTGCTCAACATGTGATTATCGCAAAGCAGCAAAACGTCGGCTTCCCCCTTTTCTTTTTCATTATATTGATGGTGGGGCTTATGCTGAGGAAACCTTGCAGCGCAATTGTACAGATCTTCAAGCACTTGCACTGCGTCAAAGGATTCTAAGGCAGGTTGGTGAAGTTGATCTTTCAACCCAGCTTTTTGATCAAACACTTGATTTGCCAATTGTGCTTGCACCAGTTGGGTTAACTGGTATGTATGCGCGTCGTGGTGAGGTAAAGGCCGCGCGTGCGGCAGTTTCAAAAGGCATTCCTTTTACATTATCTTCGGTTTCAGTTTGTTCTATTGCAGAAGTGCAAGAAGCGGTTGGAAATGCATTTTGGTTTCAACTTTATGTTCTCAAGGATCGTGGGTTCATGCGTGATGTATTAGAGCGGTCGTGGTTAGCTGGTGTGCGTACATTGGTTTTTACAGTTGACATGCCGGTTCCTGGTGCGCGTTATCGTGATGCGCATTCAGGGATGTCAGGGCCTTATGCTGGATTGCGCCGGATTTTACAAGCTTTTCTCCATCCGCATTGGGCTTGGAATGTTGGTATTATGGGGCGTCCGCATGATCTTGGAAATGTTTCTACTTATCTTCAAAAGAAGATAACATTGGAAGACTATGTTGGTTGGCTTGGGGCAAATTTTGATCCCTCAATTGGTTGGTCTGATCTGCAATGGATTCGAGATTTTTGGAAGGGAAAAATGGTTCTGAAGGGTATTCTCGATCCACAAGATGCGCGAGAAGCGGTGCAATTTGGTGCTGATGGTATTGTTGTCTCCAATCATGGTGGGCGGCAACTTGATGGTGTATTATCAACTGCACGAGCACTGCCGGCAATTGTGGAGGCGGTAAAGGGTAATTTGACCATTTTAGTTGATTCTGGTATTCGTTCTGGGCTTGATGTTGTACGCATGATAGCACAAGGTGCGGATGCCGTTATGATTGGTCGTGCTTTTGTATATGCACTTGCAGCAGCGGGTGAGAAAGGTGTTGCTCATCTTCTTGATCTTTTTGCTAATGAAATGCGGGTGGCTATGACATTGACTGGGGTGCACGCAATTAAAGAAATTACACGCGAGAGTTTAGCAAGTACAGATGCTCTTATTCAATGAAGGAGATGTATCTGTACTTACTTATCCCTTTGAAAAAAGAATCTTGTTTATTGAATATGGAAAGAGTGTGATTTCATGTGTTTGTATGTTTTATCTTTGTTAGATTCTCAATGATTTGTAATGCTTTTAGTTGATGTACATTAGAATGTAGTCTGCTATTCTTTGTATATTACTGCATTGCTAACACGGTTTTCGTTATACCATCTCTACTGATTCCATAATTTGCTAAAACGTCTAATTGGCTTCCATTGCAAATTGGCTCGTCCGGTATTCCTAGTGATACAAATCTGCATGCAATGCTACGTTCCATAAGCAATTTTGCAACTGCATCTCCAAGTCCCCCATTTATGCTATGTTCTTCACAGACAACAACAGATCGGTGGTATTGGCATAGCTTTAGTACAGATGCATCATCTAAAGGTCGTATTGTTGGTACACTGACAACTGTTGGCATAACTTCATATTTTTGGAGTTCTTCAGCGGAATCGAGACAAATCTGGACGATTTCTCCGGTTGCAAGCAAGAGAATATCTTTTCCCTCTCTTATCACAGAAGCTTTACGAATATCGATTTTTGAAGCATCACTATGAATATTTGTAACAGCATGCTTTCCTAAACGTATATAAGCAGGCATAGGATTATTTAGAGTATAAAGAATTGCAGCTTCTGTTTCTTTATTATCAGCAGGAGCCATGACATGTATATTAGGAATAGCGCGAAGCGAAGCAAAATCAGAAATGGCATGATGCGTCGCCCCGAGTGGTCCATAGCTAATACCAGCACTAATACCAATCAATCGGACAGACAATGTAAGATATAATATCAAAAAACACAATAAAATCAATACGTTATGTGAAATTATTTTATATGAATCCACTTAAGAATCCATACTTTTATACGTGATTCATTTGACCATTTTTTATATAAGATTGCCATGTATGAATAGACCATAAAAAGCCAATCATGATGCAAATGTTATAACGCATGTGTCATTCAAATGAAATGAAAAGCAGCTATC